>NZ_CP050192.1:1336448-1449433 GCF_011694515.1 Mycobacterium sp. DL592
ATTTAAGTCCTGGGCCCCCCAATTTCGATTGGGGGGCCCAGGCATTTGTGCGTTTGGGAGCCTTCTAAACGGTTTCCAACGTGCATCAAGTGACGCCAAGAATGGCGAAACAATGGCCGAATGGCCGCCACTGAATAGCTAATTGAATGCCATTCTCAGAGCGCGCCGGCACCCGAATACACCAGGACGCCGCCCAGAAGACCGAGCACGACGACCGTCAATACGCGCTGTCGTCGCTGCATCCAGTCCCGGAACGACGCCAGGAAACTGTCGATCCGATGGGTCCATATCGCGTAGCCGAGAATCGGTACCGCCGCGGTCGAGCCGCCGGCAAGCGTGAAGAACGTGACCGCTGCCGCGACTCCGGCACCGTTCAACGGTGCTGAACCGATGAGGTAGCCGGCCCCCGCGCAGGCCGCGACCACTTTGATGTTGATCACCGTCAGGGCCACCCCGGTGACAGCGGCACTTGCCGGGGTGATGCGCTTGATCCGGCTCGCCCAGCGCGGGTTCTCGACAGTCGTATGCGATCGGCGCCAGTAGAGAACGCCGCCGACAAGGGCAAGCAGCCCCAAGCCGATACGCAGCCAGCCGGTCCACGACGGTGCCGGCCCTTCCAGTTTCTGCACCAGCTGCGGCACCTGGAGGAAGGCCACGGTGATGGCCGCCTTGCCCACCAGCCAGCCCGCAATGAACGCCAACCCCACCGGCCGCGGCCGCTCGCTGTGCACTACCAGCGCAACGGCGGGGATGACGGTGAACGGTGACAGGGCCACCACGGCAGCCAGCGCCGTCAGCTCGCCGAGAAGCGCTAACCATCCGTGCCACATCGTTTTTCGTCGCCTCCCGGCTTCGGGTCGCACTCCGCCTGCAGTCGCACCTCGGCGATTGCATCGCTACGGCGACACGCCGCAGGCCGGCGTCAACCTAGCATCGGCCCGGTGCACCGTGATCGTCCAACGACCGGCCCCAGTGCGCCTCGCACGCGGCTGATCGGGCTGTGAACTGCGGATTCGGTGCGCCGCGCGGATCGCGCCAGAATTGTTCTCGGCGAGTGAAAGTTGCAGGGGCAAGACAATGGCGGCGCTCGATCGGCTCAGTCGAATAGGGTGGCCGACTCCCGGACCCGCTCCAACGCCAACAGCTGACGCTTGCGGTCCAGCCCGCCCCCGTACCCGGTCAGGCCTCCGCCGGCACCGATGACGCGATGGCAGGGCACGATGATGCCAATTGGATTGCGTCCGTTCGCCAATCCGACCGCACGTGACGCCGCCGGCGATCCGATCTGCTCGGCGATCTCCCCGTACGAGCGGGTCTGGCCGTAGGGGATGGTGCGCAGCGCTGCCCAGACCTTCCGCTGGAACTCCGTGCCGGCAAGATACAGATCCAGGTCAAACTCGGTGAGCTCACCGGCGAAGTAGGCACCCAATTGCTCGACGGCATCGGGAAACGCGGCATCATCGGCGTCGACCCAGTTCGAGCGGTCGGGCTCGTGCGTCTGGTCCACCATCCGCAGGTGCATCAGGGTCGAGTCGGCGCCGGCCAGTGTCAGCGGACCGACCGGGCTGTCGATGATCCGGAATCGCAATGTGGTCATGGGGTCGTCTCCTTCGGGGGCCAATGGTTGACCGAATGGTCGAGGGTGGTCCACAGATGCTGAGCCGCATACGACCGCCACGGTCGCCAGCGGGCACTGTGCGCAGACAATGCCCGCGGCTCGCCGGGGATGCTGAGCTGCTCGGCCGCCAGGCGCACACCCAGGTCGGTGGCAGGGAACGCGTCCGGGTCACCCAGGCCCCGCATGGCCACGATCTCGGCCGTCCAGGGGCCGATGCCGGGCACCGCCAGCAGCTGGGCACGGGCCAGCTCCCAGTCACACCCGGGATCGAGGATCACCCCGCCTGCGGCCAGCGCCGCGATGAGCGCCGTCAGCGAGCGCCTGCGGGCCGCGGGCACGGCCAGGTGATCAGGGTGGATCTCGGCGAGCTCGTCGACGGTCGGAAACGTGTGGGTGAGCCCGCCCGCCGGGTCGGCCACCGTACTCCCGTAGGCCGACACCAGCCGCCCGGCGTGGGTGCGGGCGGCCTTCGTCGACACCTGCTGGCCGAGCACCGCCCGAACCGCCAGCTCCTGCTCGTCGACCGTGCGGGGGATCCGTTGCCCGGGGGCCTTGCTGACCACATCCCGAAGCTCGGTGTCGGTGCTGAGCGCTTCGATCACCGCCTCGGGGTCGGCGTCGAGATCCAGCAGCCGGCGGCAGCGGGCGATCGCCGTCGCAAGATCGCGGATGTTCTCCAGCACCAGCGTGCACGCGACATGATCGGGCTGCGGTGTCAGGCTGACGATGCCGTATCCCGACGGCAGACGCAGGGTGCGGCGGAACGCACCGTCGCGCACCTCTTCACAGCCGGGTACCGCGCTGGCCGCCAGATGCCCGAACACGCCCTCGTAGGCGAACGGGACACGCACCGGCAACCGCAGGCTCAGCACTTGGCCGCCCGGGGCGATGTCCTGTCCCCGGCGGCGGGTTGCGTTGTGCCGCAACTGCGTTGGCGTCATATCGCAGGCAGCGCGCACGGTGTCGTTGAACTGCCTGATGCTGGCAAACCCGGCGGCGAAGGCGATGTCGCTGAACGCCATCTCGGTGGTCTCGATAAGCACCCTGGCGGTCTGGACCCGCTGAGCCCGGGCCAGCGCGAGCGGCCCGGCGCCGACCTCGGCCTGCAGCATCCGCTCCAGCTGACGGGCGGTGTAGCCCACCCGCGCCGCCAGCCCGGTGACCCCCTCGCGGTCGACGACACCGTCGCCGATCAGGCGCATGGCCCGCGCGACGGCATCGCCACGGGCATTCCAGTCCGGCGAACCCGGTGACGCGTCCGGCCGGCACCGCTTGCAGGCCCGGAAGCCGGCCCGCTGCGCCGCGGCCGCACTGGGATAGAAGCGCACGTTGCGGGCCAGCGGAAGCCGCACCGGACAACTGGGCCGGCAGTAGATACCCGTCGTGAGCACCGCGGTGACGAACCAGCCGTCGAACCGGGAGTCCCTGGATTGGACGGCCCGGTAGCAGCGGTCGAAATCGTCGTGCACACCTCGACCCTTACACGCTGCCACCGACAGCACTAGCGGAAAACCGACATCGTGGACGAGGGCCGAAAGTGCGGTTTCCGGGATTGGCTGCCCACCCGGGCCGACGCGGTGCGAGACAGCCATATGATCAAAGTCCCCTCATCGACGAGCGCGAAGGAGTGCCGTGCAGCGCGTACCTCTGGTGGACTACCTCGTGCTCGGCGACGACCCCCATCTCGTCGCCAACGAATGCACCAACTGTGGTGCCCGTTTCTTCGACCGGCGCAGCGGCTGCGCGAACTGCGGCGGGCGGGAGTTCCGCCACGTGCGGATCTCTGAGACCGGCACGCTGCGGACATTCACCATCGTCAGCTTCGCCGCCGAAGGGGTACCGGTGCCGTTCGTGGCCGGCGTCGTGGACTGCGACGGCACGAGCGTGCGCGGCAACATCGTCAATGTGCCGCCGGACCCGGAGCACGTCACCACGGGGATGAAGGTGCGGCTGACCACCGTGCCCGTCGGCGTGGACCAGTCCGGTGTGGAAGCGGTCGGATTCGGCTTCGAGCCGGCGGAGTAGGAGTCACCATGGCTGAGAACGTGTGGATCCTGGGCATCTACATGACCAAGTTCGGCAAGCACAAGGATGCCGACACCCTCGATCTGGGGTCGGAGGCTGTCTTCGGAGCGCTGGCCGACGCCGGGGTGTCGATCGCGGACATCGGCGTCATCGGCGCCGGAAACCTGATGGGCCCACCAGGTTTCGGGCAGACGCTGCAGAAGCAGGTCGGCCAGACCGGGGTTCCGGTGTTCAACGTGAACAACGCCTGCGCCACCGGGGCGACCGCGCTGCGCGTCGCGGTCATGGCGATCAAGGCCGGCGAAGCCGACATGGGTCTGGCGGTCGGTGTCGAAAAGCTCGCCGGTGCGGGCCTGCTGACGGGCAACGCCCGGGCCGCGGAGGGCGGCCAGTGGGAGCCGCAGGGGCGCTTCGGTGCGGTCGCCCCGCTCGACGGCCGGGTCGGTACCGAAACCATGCCTGGAGTGTTCGCGCAGATCGGGATGGAGTACGGGCACCGCTACGGTGGCGCGGACTTCGAGCTGTTCGCCTCGATCTCGGAGAAGAACCACGCCCACTCGACGCTGAACCCCAAAGCGGCGTATCAGAAGCGCTTCACCCTCGACGAGATCATGAACGACGTGATGATCGCCTACCCGAACACTCGGCCGATGTGCTCGGCCAACTGTGACGGTGCTGCTGCCGCGGTGGTGGTCAGCGAGACCAAACTGCGCACCCTGTCACTCGAGCAGCAGCGGCGCGCGGTCAAGATCAGCGCCTCGATCCTGACCTCTGATCCCTACCAGGAGGCCTGCCAAATCCTGCCCGACGTCAACACGTTGACCCGGCAAGCCGCCACCCAGGCCTACGAGCAGGCCGGAATCGGGCCCGAGGACCTCGACCTGGTCGAACTGCACGACTGCTTCGCCACCGCGGAACTGGTGCACTACGACAATCTGCAGTTGTGCGAACCCGGTGGCGCGGTGGACTTCTTCAAGTCCGGCGCGCCGTGGCGTGACGGCCGGATGCCGGTCAACGTCTCGGGCGGACTGGAGTCCAAGGGCCATCCGGTCTCGGCCACCGGCATCGCCAACATCTGGGAGATCGCCACCCACCTGCGCGGCGAGGCGGGCGAACGCCAGATCGAGGGCGCCAAAGTCGGTTTGGCGCACGTCATCGGCCTGGGCTCGGCGTGCGGCATCCACGTCCTGGAGAAGTCGGCACTCTAGGTGCGCGGCCGCGCTAGATGAGGAGCAGCCAGTCCGAACGTCTCGCTGAGCGTGTCGCCGATTCGTAGCTGTTCAGGATCGCTGCCCACTCCCATGTCACGTCGGGGCCCCGATGGCTAGGATCGCAGGCGTGGCCCACCTGGTGCAGCGCTACCTCGACCAGGTCATCGCGGAGTATGCGGGCGTCACCGACGGCGCCCTGGCGGACTACATCCCCGAACTCGCCGACGTCGACCCGTCGGGGTTCGGCCTGGCGGTGTCCTCCTCGGACGGTTACGTCTACGAATCAGGTTCTGCCCGAACTGAATTCACCATCCAGTCGATCTCCAAGCCGTTCACCTATGCGTTGGCCCTCGACCAGGTGGGGGAGGCGGCCGTCGACACCAAGATCGGCGTCGAACCCTCCGGTGAGGCGTTCAACGAGATCAGCGTCGACGACAAGACCAAAACACCCAAGAACCCGATGATCAACGCTGGGGCGATCGCGGCCGTCGCCCTGGTGCCCGGCGCCAGCCCCGACGAGCGGTTCGACAAGATCCGCGACTTCTACTCCGCCTGCGCGGGCCGGCCGCTCGAACTCGACGAGGACGTCTACCGATCCGAGAAGGCCACCGGCAGCCGCAACCGTGCGATCGCCTACATGCTGGAGAGCTTCGGGGTGCTCGCCGACGATCCCGACGATGTGCTCGACGTCTACTTCCGGCAGTGCTCGTTGCGCGTGACGAGCGTCGACCTGGCCCGCATGGGCGCTACCTTGGCCCGCGGTGGCGTCAACCCGCAGACCGGGCGTCGCGTCACCGACACCCGGGTGGTGCAGCGGACGCTGTCGGTGATGGTCACCTGCGGGATGTACAACGCCGCAGGCGACTGGGTCAGTGCAGTGGGCCTGCCAGCCAAGAGCGGGGTGGGTGGCGGCATCGTCGCGGTGCTGCCCGGACAGCTCGGCATCGGCGTGTACTCGCCGCTGCTGGATGCCCGTGGCAACAGCGTGCGGGGAGTCCTGGTGTGCCGCAGCCTCTCCGAACGGTTGGGGCTGCACTTCCTGACCGTCAGCCGCGAGTCGCGCTCGACCATCAGGGCGATCTACGAACCGGCCGACGGGATTCGCGTCTACGAATTGCACGGTGACCTGATGTTCGCCGGAGCCGAGCAGGTCGCCCGGATCGTCGACCGGGACAGCGACGGCTTCGACGTGGCCATCCTCGACGTCACCCGCGCCGACGACATCAACGATTCCGCCCGCGCCCTGCTGAGCGGGATGAGCCAGGAACTCCGTGACGCCGGCAAGCAGGGCCTTGTCGTGGACCCGGACCGGATCGTGATCCGGCCGGACCGCGGCTACGACGACATCGTGTTCACCACCGTCGACGACGCAGTAGCCGCCGCCAAGCGGATCGGCTAGTCCAGCCGGGCCAGGGTGGCCAACCGGGTGGGCTGGTCGTAACCGCGCAGCGTTACCGACTCGGCCGACTCCCAGCACCGGCGCTCGTGGTCACCGGCCGCCTCGACGGTGACTGCCGAGGCGAGCACCCCGTGCGGGCGGGACTTGGCCAGCTCTGACAGCCGGGCGGCCTCGTTGACGGGCTCGCCGATCACCGTGTACTCGAAACGTTCGTTGGCCCCGACATTGCCGGCGACCACCTGGCCGGCCGCGACACCGATACCGGCGGCGCACTCGGGGACCTCGTGCTCCAGTCGGGCGACGATCGCCCTGGCCGCGGCCAGCGCATCGTCTTCGGGATTGTCGAGGGTGACGGGTGCACCGAAGATCGCCAGCGTCGCGTCGCCCTCGAACTTGTTGACCATTCCGCGATGGCGGTCGACCTCTTCGACGATCACTGCGAAGAACCGGTTGAGAAGTGCGACGACATCCCGGGGTGGCAGCGTGTTCACCAGCTGCGTGGAGCCGACGATATCGACGAAAAGGACTGCGACATGGCGCTCTTCGCCGCCGAGGGTCGGGCGCTGCAGCTCGGCCGCGGCGGCGACTTCCCGTCCGACGTGGCGGCCGAACAGGTCACGCACCCGCTCGCGCTCGCGCAGCCCGTGCACCATCGAGTTGAAGCCGCGCTGTAGCTCGCCGAGTTCGGTGCCGTCGAACACCACCAGGCTGGCATCCAGGTCGCCGTCTTCGACCCGCTTGAGCGCCGAGCGCACCACCCGTACGGGAGTGGCGGTGAGCCAGGCCAGAATCCAGGTCAGCAGGAAGCCGAAGACCAGCGTGGCCACCGCGGAGATCAGAATTCCGACTTCCAGCTGAGTCTTGGTGAGGTTCTGCAGCAGCAGCGAGAACAGCGCCACCAGACCGATGCCGATCACCGGCAGCCCGGAACTCAACATCCACACCGTCATGGTGCGGCCCATGATTCCCGGCGCCAGCCGATGTGGCGGTGGGCCCGCGGCGAGCGCCTGCGCGGCTACCGGCCGAAGCGCGAACTCGGTGAACAGGTACGCGCTGGTGGCCACGACCACCCCGACCACTCCGACCCCGAACGCCAGGCGGGGGATGAAGTCGGTGTCGAGCATGCCGTAGAGGATGGTGAACGCCGTGGTGCCCACCGCCCAGAGCAGCAGTTGGGCCATCGCGATGCGCCACGGGGTGAAGAACACGTTGCGCTGGTCGGCGCGGGTCGGGGGCCGGCCTTCTATCGCCCAGCGCAGATCGTTGACGGTGCGGGTGGTGATCCACCAGCTGCCGAACGCCAGCGCCGCCGCGCCGTAGGCGGGGGCCACCCCGAACGTGAGCCAGGCGGGCGCGTCCGTGAACACGCTGGGCACCGGGAAGGCCACCGTCACCAGCAGGGTGGCCACCGCGACCCCGATGATGTTGACGGTCAGCATGAACACGGTGAGCAGGGTCTGGATCCGCACTCGTCGCTTGGGGGCACTCTCGGTGACCTTGCCCAGTAGCAACGACCCGTAAGCCGGGGTGTTGGCCAGCCGTCCGCTCTGCCGGGTGACCCGCTCCAGGACGCGGCCCAACCGCTGCGCGACGCTCGGCCTGGCACTCATGGTGGCGTCAGCCTAATTCGTCCGGGCGGCCACACCCTAAGCTTGTGCCGTGCGCCTCGTGATCGCCCAGTGCACTGTCGACTACATCGGCCGGCTCACCGCCCATCTGCCTTCCGCGCGGCGCCTGCTGCTCGTCAAGGCCGACGGCTCGGTCAGCGTCCATGCCGACGACCGTGCCTACAAGCCGTTGAACTGGATGAGCCCGCCCTGCTGGCTGACCGAGGCCGACGACGGTCCGCAGCCCGTCTGGGTGGTGGAGAACAAGGCGGGCGAACAGCTGCGCATCACGCTGGAGGCCATCGAGCACGATTCCAGCCACGAGCTGGGCATCGATCCGGGGTTGGTCAAGGACGGGGTCGAAGCCCACCTGCAGGAGCTGCTCGCCGAACACATCGAGCTGCTCGGCGACGGCTACACCCTGGTGCGCCGCGAGTACATGACGGCCATCGGTCCGGTGGACATCCTGGCGCGTGACGAACAGGGCCGCTCGGTGGCCGTCGAGATCAAACGCCGCGGCGAGATCGACGGCGTCGAGCAGCTGACGCGCTACCTCGAGCTGCTCAACCGCGACAGCCTGCTGGCCCCGGTCAGCGGAGTGTTTGCCGCCCAGCAGATAAAACCGCAAGCGCGCACCTTGGCAACTGATCGTGGAATCCGCTGCCTGGCACTGGATTACGACAAGATGCGCGGTATGGACAGCGACGAGTTCCGGCTGTTCTGATGCCCCGCCGCAGACCGGAACGTCGTCAGGGCACCGGGCTGCCGCCACCGCCGATGCAGCGCCGTATCGAGATCGGCGCCGACGGCTACGACTACGAGGTGCGCCCGGTTGCGGGCTCCCGCGCCACCAAGACCTATCGGTGTCCCGGCTGTGATCACGAGATCCGTTCCGGCACAGCACATGTGGTGGTGTGGCGAACGGACGACGGAGAAGCAGGGGTTGAGGACAGACGGCACTGGCATACGCCGTGCTGGGCCAACCGTGCCTCGCGTGGACCCACCCGAAAGTGGTCCTGAGCGGTTAGTGCTCGGCGGCCTTCTCCACGAGTTCCACCAGCACGCCACCGGCGTCCTTGGGGTGGATGAAGTTGATCCGCGAGTTCGCGGTGCCACGCCGGGGCGCGTCGTAGATCAGCCGGACACCCTGGCTGCGCAGCTGCTCGGAGATGGCGTCGACATCGCTGACGCGGTAGGCCATCTGCTGGATACCCGGACCGCGCTTGTCGATGAACTTGGCGATGGTCGAGGTCTCGTCCAGCGGAGCCATCAGCTGGATCTGGGCGCACTCGGTGCCCGCGCCGCGCAGCGACAGCATGGCCTCGCGGATGCCCTGGTCTTCGTTGATCTCCTCGTGAACGAGGATCATGCCGAGATGCTCGTGGTACCACTGGATCGCAGCGTCGAGATCCGGCACTGCGATGCCGATGTGGTCAACGGCCGTGACGAGTGCGCCGGCCAGCACTGGACGGGCATCAACTTGCTCAGCGGTCATAACGCAAAGGTAACCTAACGACATCGGATCCAACACCGGGGGATCTGTGATTAGCCGCATAGCAGCGGCTCCAAACGCCCGTGGAGGTAGTAATGACGACGTCTGTGATCGTTGCTGGAGCACGTACACCGATTGGCAAGCTGTCGGGGTCGCTCAAGGGCTTCTCGGGCAGCGATCTTGGCGCGATCGCCATCAAGGGCGCTCTGGAGAAGGCCGGGGTCCCGGCCTCGCTGGTCGAGTACGTGATCATGGGCCAGGTGCTCACCGCCGGCGCCGGCCAGATGCCCGCCCGCCAGTCGGCGGTGGCCGCCGGCATCGGCTGGGATGTGCCCGCGCTGACCATCAACAAGATGTGCCTGTCCGGCATCGATTCCATCGCACTGGCCGATCAGCTGATCCGCGCCGGGGAGTTCGACGTGGTGGTGGCCGGCGGCCAGGAGTCCATGACCAGGGCACCGCACCTGCTGATGAACAGCCGCGAGGGCTACAAGTACGGCGACGTCACCATGCTCGACCACCTGGCCTACGACGGCCTGCACGACGTGTTCACCGACCAGCCGATGGGCGCGCTCACCGAGCAGCGCAACGACGTCGACAAGTTCACCCGCCTCGAGCAGGACGAGTTTGCCGCGAGCTCACACCAGAAGGCGGCGGCGGCCTGGAAAGACGGGGTGTTCGCCGACGAGGTGGTCCCGGTGTCGATCCCGCAGCGCAAGGGTGACCCCGTCGAGTTCACCGAGGACGAGGGCATCCGCGCCAACACCACCGCCGAGTCGCTGTCCGGGCTCAAGCCGTCGTTCCGCAAGGACGGCACGATCACCGCCGGATCGGCCTCCCAAATCTCCGACGGCGGTTGCGCTGTCGTGGTGATGAAGAAGACCAAAGCGCAGGAGCTGGGTCTGAGCTGGTTGTGCGAGATCGGTGCCCACGGCGTCGTCGCCGGCCCCGATTCCACCCTGCAGTCCCAGCCCGCCAACGCCATCAAGAAGGCCGCGGCCCGCGAAGGCATCACCGTCGACCAGTTTGACGTCCTCGAGATCAACGAGGCGTTCGCCGCGGTCTCGCTGGCCTCGACCCGCGAGCTGGGCGTCGACCCGGCCAAGGTCAACCGCAACGGCGGGGCGATCGCGCTGGGCCACCCGATCGGCATGTCAGGTGCGCGCATCACGCTGCACGCCGCCCTGGAGCTGTCCCGACGGGGTTCGGGGTACGCGGTGGCGGCGTTGTGCGGTGCCGGCGGCCAGGGCGACGCGCTGATCCTGCGCGCGGGCTGATCAACGACGACGCGTAGTAGCTGGGCCGGCGCTGCGGCACAATGGCGCCATGACGAGCACTTTCGACATCCGCAGCACCGCGGGACGGTTCCGCGTCGTGGCGCTGGCCGAAGCGCTGACCTGGGTGGGTCTGCTGATCGGCATGTACTTCAAGTACCTGGGCAGCCCTCGCACCGAGATCGGCGTGAAGATCTTCGGGATGGCCCACGGGCTGGTGTTCATCGCGTTCGTGGTCACGGCCGTACTGGCCGGTATCGCCTATTCCTGGCGTCCAGGAACGTGGTTGCTGGCGTTGCTGGGCAGCATTGTGCCGCTCGGCAGTGTGATCTTCCTCATATGGGCGGATCGGACCGCGAAATTCGGCCCGGAAACCACCTCTGACCACTCCGGGAAGGGGTCTTCAGCGGCGTCGGAATCAGCGCCGTCGCGGACATGACAGACTTGTGGGCGTGACACGTCCACGCCCCTCGATCTCGCCGGCTTTGGCCGGTGCCATCGACCTCTCGGGACTCAAGCAGCGGGCCCAGGCGCCCGCCGGTGGTGCGGCCCCCGCCGGTGGTGTCGAGATCACCGAAGCCAACTTCGAAGCCGAGGTGCTGGTCCGCTCCGGCCAACTCCCGGTCGTCGTGGTGCTCTGGTCGCCGCGCAGCGAGGTCTGCGTCGAGCTGATCGACGTCTTCGCCGCCCTGGCCGCCGCCGACAACGGGAAGTGGTCGCTGGCCACGGTCAACGTCGACGTCGTGCCGCGGGTCGCGCAGATGTTCGGCATCGAAGCCGTGCCCACCGTGGTCGCACTGGCCGGTGGTCAGCCGCTGGCCAGCTTCCAGGGTCCGCAGCCACCCGAGCAGTTGCGCCGATGGGTCGACTCGCTGCTGGCGGCAACAGCCGGAAAGCTCAGCGGCGCAGCCGAATCCGACACCGAGCAGGTCGACCCCGCAGTGGAAGCGGCGCGTGAGCATCTTGAGGCCGGTGACTTCCCGGCCGCCGCCGCGGCCTATCAGGGCATCCTCGATACCGACCCCAACCACGTCGAGGCCAAGGGTGCGCTGCGGCAGATCACCTTCCTGCAGCGTGCCACCGCGCAGCGGCCCGACGCCGTCGCGGTGGCTGCCGCGGCGCCCGACGACATCGAGGCGGCCTTCGCAGCGGCCGACGTGGAACTGCTCAACCAGGACGTCAGTGCGGCCTTCGACCGGCTGATCGCCCTGGTGCGGCGGACATCCGGCGACGAGCGCACTGCGGTGCGCACCCGGCTCATCGAGCTCTTCGAGCTGTTCGACCCCGCCGACCCGGACGTGATCAAGGGCCGGCGCAACCTCGCCAACGCGCTGTACTAGCCCGCCGGGTGTGCATCCTGATACGCCGGGAGCGGCGTGTCGAGGATGAAACCGCACACTCGGCGACAGGGCCTGCGCCCGACTAGGCGGGTTCGAGCCAGATTGCCGAGGTAGGCGGCAGCACCAGCGTCGCCGACGCGGGGCGGCCGTGCCACGGATCATCGGTGGCCTCGACGGCGCCGAAATTCCCCGCGCCGCCGCCGTTGTAGATCGACGCGTCGGTGTTGAGCACCTCCCGCCAGGTGCCCGCGTGCGGCAGACCCAGCCGGTACTGGGTGTGCTCGGAGCCGGCGAAGTTGAACACGCACGCCAGCACCGACCCGTCGTTGCCGTAGCGCAGGAAGCTCAGCACGTTATTCGCCGAGTCGTTGGCGTCGATCCACGAGTAGCCCTCGGGCCGGCTGTCCTGGCTCCACAGTGCGGGGCGGGTCCGATAGATCTGGTTCATGTCGGCGACGAACCGCAGGATGCCGTCGGAGAAGCTGTTCTCGTCGAGTTGGTACCAGTCGATCCCGCGTTCCTCCGACCACTCGGCACGCTGACCGAACTCCTGGCCCATGAACAGCAGCTGCTTACCCGGATGCGCCCACTGGTAGGCCAGCAGGCTGCGCAGCCCGGCCGCCTTGACGTGATCGTTGCCCGGCATCCGTCCCCACAGCGTGCCCTTGCCGTGTACCACCTCGTCGTGGCTGATCGGCAGCACATAGTTCTCGCTGAACGCATACAGCATCGAGAACGTCATCTCGTGGTGGTGGTAGTTGCGATAGATCGGGTCACGACTGATGTAGTCCAGGGTGTCGTGCATCCACCCCATGTTCCACTTCATCGAAAAGCCAAGGCCGCCAAGGTTGGTCGGTCGGGTGACACCCGGCCAGGACGTCGACTCCTCGGCGATCGTGACGATGCCCGGTGCCGCCTTGTGCACGGTGGCGTTCATCTCCTGCAGGAACTGCACCGCCTCGAGGTTCTCCCGGCCGCCGTAGATGTTCGGCGTCCAGCCGTCGGCCGGGCGGGAGTAGTCCAGGTAGAGCATCGAGGCCACGGCGTCCACCCGTAGGCCGTCGATGTGGTACTCCTGCAGCCAGTACAGCGCGTTGGCGACCAGGAAGTTACGCACCTCGGGTCGGCCGAAGTCGAAGACGTAGGTGCCCCAGTCGAGTTGCTCACCACGGCGCGGGTCGGAATGCTCGTAGAGCGCGGTGCCGTCGAACCGGCCGAGCGCCCAGCCGTCCTTCGGGAAGTGCGCGGGCACCCAGTCGACGATCACCCCGATCCCGGCCCGATGCAGCGTGTCCACCAGGAAGCGGAAGTCGTCGGGGGAGCCGAACCGCGATGTCGGCGCGTAGTAGGACGTCACCTGATAGCCCCAGGATCCGCCGAACGGGTGCTCGGCGACCGGCAGGAACTCGACGTGGGTGAAGCCCTGGGCGACAACATAATCGGTGAGCTGCTCGGCGAGCTGACGGTAGCTCAGACCGGGGCGCCACGAGCCCAGGTGCACCTCGTAGGTGCTCATCGGCTCGAACACCGGATTGTGGTTCGCCCGCCGCGTCATCCAGTCGGCGTCATCCCAGGTGTAGTGCGAGACGTTCACTTTCGAGGCGGTCTGCGGTGGCACCTCGGTGGCGAAGGCGAACGGGTCGGCGCGGTCGGTCACCGAGCCGTCGATGCCGTGCACCCGGAACTTGTAGAGGCCATCGGTGGGGAAGTCCGGCCAGAACAGCTCCCACACCCCGGAGGATCCCAGTACCCGCATCGGGGCGTCGTTGCCGTCCCAGTGGTTGAACTCACCGATCAGGCTGACGCCCTTGGCATTCGGAGCCCACACCGCGAACGAGACACCGTCGACCACCCCGTCGGGGGTGGTGAAGGACCGCGGGTGGGCGCCGAGGATCTCCCACAGCCGCTCGTGGCGGCCCTCGGCGAACAGGTGCAGATCCATCTCACCCAGCGTGGGCAGGAATCGGTATCCGTCGGCGACGGTGATGGTGTGGGTGTCGTTCTCGCCGGCCGGATAGCTGACCTCGAGACGGTAGTCGGCGAGGTTGGTGAACGGCAGCGCCACCGCGAACAGTCCGGCGTCGACGTGGCTGAACTCGTAGCGCCGGCCCCCGACGATCGCCACCACCTGGCGGGCATGCGGACGCAGCGCGCGCAGCACCGTGTGGTCGTCGTACTCGTGAGCGCCCAGGATGCTGTGCGGATCGTGATGAACCCCGGCCACCAGCCGGGCCACCTCGCCGGGATCCGGCGCCAGGTAGGGGCTGGCGAGCTTGTCTGTTCTCGTCATCTGCGCCTGAGCTCCTTTCGTCCCCGTCATTCCCGCCGAAGCAGCGTCAATCGCTGGTCGGCCGGTATCAGCGGCATGTTCAGCACGTGCGCCACCGCCCGCGCCGGCTCGATCCGCACGTAGTTCGCCTGGCCCCACTGGTATTCCTCCCCGGAGATCTCGTCCCGAACCCAGAATCGGTCGTAGGGCTGCATACCCAAAGCGGCCATGTTCAGCCACACCGTTCCCTCTTCGGCGCTGAACGCGTTGAGGGTGACCACCACCAGCACCGTGTCACCGGTGACCGGATCGAACTTGCTGTAGGCCAGCAGCGCGTCGTTGTCGACGTGGTGGAACGTGATGGTGCGCATCTGGCACAGCGCCGGATGGACCCGGCGAATCTCATTGAGCCGCTTCAGGAAAGGCTCCAGCGAATGTCCCTGGGCCAGGGCGCCCTCGAAGTGACGCGGGCGCAGCTCGTACTTCTCGGAGTTCAGGTACTCCTCGCTGCCCTCACGCACCGGCAGATGCTCGAACAGCTCGAAACCGGAGTAGACGCCCCACGACGTGCCCAGTGTGGCGGCCAGCACCGCGCGGATGGCGAACATGCCCGGCCCGCCAACCTGCAGGCTCTCGTGCAGGATGTCGGGGGTGTTGACGAACAGGTTGGGCCGCGCGTAGTCGGCGTGCTCGGCGATCTGGCGGCCGAACTGCTCGATCTCCCACTTGGCGGTGCGCCAGGTGAAGTACGAATACGACTGCGTGAAGCCGAGTTTGGCCAGCCCGTACATCCGGGCCGGGCGGGTGAACGCCTCGGACAGGAACAGCACGTCAGGGTCGACGGACTTGACCTCGCTGATCAGCCAGGCCCAGAAGTTCGGCGGCTTGGTGTGCGGGTTGTCGACGCGAAAGATCTTGACGCCGTGCTCGATCCAGTGCCGCACCACCCGCAGCACCTCGTCGTAGAGGCCACCCGGGTCGTTGTCGAAATTCAGCGGATAGATGTCCTGATACTTCTTCGGCGGGTTCTCCGCGTAGGCGATCGTCCCGTCGGGCAGTTCGGTGAACCACTGCCGGTGATCCTTGGCCCACGGGTGGTCCGGCGCGCACTGCAACGCCAGATCCAGCGCCACTTCCATACCGTTGTCCCGCACGGCGGCCACGAACCGGTCGAAGTCCTCGATGGTGCCCAGGTCGGGATGGACGGCGTCGTGTCCGCCCTCGTCGCTGCCGATCGCCCACGGCGACCCGACATCGTCGACCTCGGCGGTCACCGTGTTGTTGCGGCCCTTGCGGTGCACCTTGCCGATCGGATGGATCGGCGGCAGATAGACGACGTTGAACCCCATCGCGGCGATGCGGGGCAGGGCGGCCGTCGACGTCGCGAACGTTCCGTGCACCGGACGGCCCTGGTCGTCCCAGCCCCCGGTCGAGCGCGGGAAGAACTCGTACCAGGCGCTGCACCGGGCCAGCGGGCGGTCCACCCAGACGCCGTAGGTGCTGCCGCGGGTGACCAGTTCGCGCAGCGGGTAGGCGGCCAGCAGATCGGTGACCTCGTGCGAGAGCGCCAGCGCGGCGCGGGTCACGGGGTCACCCGGCTCGCGTAGCGCGGCCGCGGCATGCAGCAGTGGAGTGCGCCGGTCGCGCGGCACGCCGGTGGCCGCCCGCTCCAGCAGCCGGGCACCGACCAGCAGGTCGTTGTTCAGTTCGGATTCGCCCTGCCCGGCGTCGAGTTTGGCGGTCACCGCATGGTGCCACGTGGTGATCGGGTCGCCCCAGCCGTCGATCCGGAACGTCCACAGACCGACCCGGTCGGGCACGAACTGCCCGTGGTACAGATCCGGGGTGGTCCCCGGCGACATGGAGTACAGCTGCGGCTTGACCCGGTTGGCGGCCGCCGGCGCCGCGGCCGTCTCGGCGGACTCGAGGGCCTTGATGCGACGGGCCGGGTTGTGGCCCAGCTGCGGATAAGCCGGGCCCAGGTAGCGGACCACCAGCGTCGCGGCCACCGCGTCATGTCCCTCGCGCCACACCGACGCGCACACCGGCACCACCTCGCCGACGACCGCCTTGGCCGGGTAGGTGCCGCAGGACACAACGGGCGCGACGTCATCGATCTCGATCCGACCGGGCACCCAACCACTCCTATTTCTGACTTGTACGACTTCTGCCTTGTCCGACCTGGCCGGCGCCCCGCCGGATCCGTCGGTCTCCTCGTCCGTGCCTTCTCGGGTAACCGCATCACGCTCAGTTCACACCGTAGTGGGCCGAGTCGGTGCGAGGGGAAGAAGCGCACGCTCGGCCAGCTGCCTCAGTAAGGTTGGGTCACGTGAAGGCGCTGCGTAGGTTCACAGTCCGTGCCCACCTGCCCGAGCGACTCTCGGCCCTGGGCCGATTGTCGACCAACCTGCGCTGGTCGTGGGACAAGCCGACGCAGGACCTCTTTGCCGCCATCGACCCGCAGCTGTGGGACCTGACCGGTCAGGACCCGGTCGCGTTGCTCGGCGCGGTATCACCCAAGCGGCTCGACGAGCTCGCCGAGGATGACGGATTCCTGGCCGGCCTGGATCAGCTGGCCGCCGATCTCGACGACTATCTGGCCCGCCCGATGTGGTACCAGGAACAGGATCCGGCAACCATGCCGACCGGCATCGCCTACTTCTCGATGGAGTTCGGTGTCGCCGAGGTGTTGCCGAACTACTCCGGCGGCCTGGGCATCCTGGCCGGCGACCATCTGAAGTCGGCCTCGGATCTGGGCTTGCCGCTCATCGCCGTCGGCCTGTATTACCGCTCCGGATACTTCCGGCAGTCGCTGACCGCCGACGGCTGGCAGCGGGAGAACTATCCGTCGCTGGACCCGCAGGGGCTGCCGCTGCGGCTGCTCACCGACGCGGCGGGCGCACCCGTTCTGGTGGAGTTGGCGATGCCGGACTCCAAACAGCTGCGGGCGCGGGTCTGGGTGGCCCAGGTCGGCCGGATTCCGCTGCTGCTGCTCGACTCCGACATCCCCGAGAACGAGCACGACCTGCGCAACGTCACCGACCGCCTCTACGGCGGCGACCAGGAGCACCGGATCAAGCAGGAGCTGCTGGCCGGCATCGGCGGGGTGCGGGCCATCCGCGCGTTCACCGCCATCGAGGGCCTGCCTGCACCCGACGTGTTCCACATGAACGAGGGCCATGCCGGCTTCCTCGGTGTGGAGCGGATCCGGGAGTTGATGGCCGCCGAGCGGCTGGACTTCGACACCGCGCTGACCGTCGTCCGCGCGGGCACCGTGTTCACCACGCACACCCCGGTGCCGGCGGGGATCGACCGGTTCCCGGTGGAGATGGTGCAGCGCTACTTCGGCGACGACGGGCCTGCCGGGCTGCTGCCCGGGGTGCCGGTGGGCCGGGTGCTCGCCTTCGGTGCCGAGGACGATCCGACGAAGTTCAACATGGCGCACATGGGTCTGCGGCTGGCGCAGCGGGCCAACGGGGTCTCGCTGCTGCATGGCCGGGTCAGCAGGCAGATGTTCGATGAGCTGTGGCCGGGATTCGACCCCGGTGACGTGCCGATCGGGTCGATCACCAACGGCGTGCACGGCCCGACCTGGGCGGCGCCGCAGTGGCTGCAGCTCGGCCGCGAGCTCGCCGGTTCCACTGAGGCGTTGCGTGAGCCCCAGGTGTGGCAGCGGCTGCAGGAAGTCGGGCCGGGTCACATCTGGTGGATCCGATCGCAGCTGCGGGCGACCCTGGTCGAGGACGTACGCCGCAGGCTGCGCCGGTCCTGGCAGGAGCGGGGCGCATCGGAGGCCGAACTAGGTTGGATCGCAACGGCTTTCGACCCCGATGTGCTCACCATCGGCTTCGCCCGCCGGGTGCCCACCTACAAGCGCCTGACGTTGATGTTGCGCGACCCGCAGCGCCTCGAGGCCCTGCTGCTCGATCCCGAGCGGCCCCTGCAGCTCATCGTCGCGGGCAAGTCGCACCCCGCCGACGATGCCGGCAAGGCCCTCATCCAGCAGGTCGTCAAGTTCGCCGACCGGCCAGAGGTCCGCCACCGCATCGCCTTCCTACCCGACTACGACATGTCGATGGCGCGCGTCCTGTACTGGGGGTGCGATGTGTGGCTGAACAATCCGTTGCGACCGCTGGAGGCGTGCGGCACCTCGGGGATGAAGAGCGCCCTCAACGGCGGGCTGAACCTGTCCATCCGGGACGGTTGGTGGGACGAGTGGTTCGACGGCGAAAACGGTTGGGAGATACCGACCGCCGACGGCCTGACCGACGAGGGGCGCCGTGACGACCTGGAAGCCGCCGCCCTGTACAACCTGCTGGAACATTCGGTGGGCCCCAGGTTCTACGACCGCGACGAGGCCGGCGTGCCGACCCGCTGGGTCGAGATGGTGCGCCACACCCTGCAGACGCTGGGCCCCAAGGTGCTGGCGTCGCGGATGGTGCGCGACTACACCGAGAAGTACTACGCGCCGGCCGCACAGTCGTTGCGCCGGACCGTCGAGCCCGTCGACGGTCTGCCGTTCGGTGCGGCCCGTGAGTTGAGCGCCTACCGGCTGCGGGCACGCGAGGCGTGGCCCAACATCGCCATCACCGACGTCGACAGCACCGGCCTGCCCGACACCCCGCTGCTGGGCTCCGAGCTGACGCTGACCGCCGCCGTGCGCCTCGCCGGGCTGCGGCCCGAGGAGGTCGTCGTCGAGGCGGTGCTGGGCCGCGTCGATGACACCGACGTCCTGCAGGAGCCGACGTCGGTGCCGATGACCCATACCGGACCGGGCGACGGTGACACCGAGTTGTTCTCCACGACGACGCCGCTTCCGGTGGCCGGGTCGGTCGGCTACACGGTGCGGGTGCTGCCGCACAACCCGCTGTTGGCCGCCGACAACGAGCTCGGCCTAGTGGTGATGGCGTAACGCTGACGGTTCCGGATCCGGTTAGCAGGGCAGGGGTGCCGCATGTAGGTTCCCACAGGGAGTGCCTATCGATCTCGCATCGGGGCGGACGAGCGGATTCCCGGGAAGGCATAACGGGCAGTGTTAGTTCGAGGTGCGGCAACGGTGGCGCTGGTGGGTAGCTTGTTGGCGGCCGCGATGGCCCCGGCCTCCGCCGACCCCGACCCCGCCGCCCCGGACGCCCAGCCGGTGTCCGCAGCACCCGATCCGGGTGCCCCTCCTGTCGACGACGGCAGGGTCGAATCCACCCCGCCCGCGGTCACGAAGTCGCCCGACGGCTGGACCCTGACCATTTCGGCCAAGGACGAGGTCCAGATGCCGTCGGCTCCACTGACCACCGCGATCTCGTCGCGCGAATACATCGTCGGCGGGGTCTACAACGGCTCGCTCAGCGGCGGCGGCGACTCGCCCAAAGGAGTGTTCGAGGTCGGCTACCAGATCGGCTGCGGCATCGACATGAGCACCTCCAACGGCGTCTCCCTGACCGGGACGGCCGGCATCAGCCCGTCGATCGGCTACTTTGGTTTGGACTTTCCCGGCGTGCTGCCCGACGGCATCTCACCGGGCCTCGGCGCCAACATCGGCGGCGGCATCACCGTCGGCCTCAAGCCGGGCATCATCAACGTCGTCCCGGTGACCAAAAAGGAGTACAAGGGCGCCGCGCCCTGGGTCTCCATCAGCAACTTCCACGTCAAGATCGACGGCTGTGTGGGGGAGTCCTTCATCCGGTCGTATGCGACACTGACCAAATCCACCGACGAGGGTGACGCCATCCTGTCCTGGTACGGGGTCACCAAAAAAATCTGAGCGACCCCCGACTGTGCGGGTTATGCACGCTGCGGGGCCGTTTCGTGTGCACAGGGCCCACAGTGGTCAGCCCTACGGGAACCTCTTGATGCAGCGGTCCTCGTCGCCGAGCACACCGATGCGGAACGCGTCAATGCGGGAAAACCCGGCAGGCACGGTCTCGCCGTTGACATCGCTGGCAACCAGGCCGTTGGTCAGCAACCCCGACACCGCCTCGTCGATATCGCCCGCGGTCAGCGCGACCGTGTTGCCGTCGGGGGTGGTGACCTCCTTGGACAGCTTCGTGGTGGCCACGCCCGTCAGGCACGCGGTACGCAGCCCCGCCTCGGCATTGTCGAGGACCAGCCCACCCTGCTGATGCTGCAGCGACAGCATGTAGCGCGACACCAGCGCCGAGTACGCGGTGTTGTCACCCTGCACCAGCGAGGTCTGGTCACCCTCGTTGGACGTGCCCATCTTCTGCAGGCCCGGCAGGTCGACGGCGATGGTGTTGGTCGACGGGCAGAACGACACCGGCGGGCTCGGCCGGGCGACTGGGCAAGCCGACGCCTTGCTGGCGTCGAAGGTCAGCTGCGGCGGGTTCTTCGGGGAGAACAGGATGTTCATCGCGTCGACGATGGACTTCGTCGACTCCTCGCTGACCGGCCACTCGCCGGTCTGGTCGGACTGCAACTCGACGGGCAGATCGCCGCGGCGCTGACCGATCTCCTGGGCGTCGATCGCCTTGCACGACGACGCCCCGTCGGTGAACCCGAACTGGAAGGCCGAGATCCGCTCGAACGCCGAGCCGTGCTCGTCGCCGGTGTCGTAGTAGTCGTCCTGGCTCAGCAACGGGTCGCGGAAGGAGATCATCGCGGCCAGCAGATTGTTCAGGCCGTCGCCGGTGGACAGGGTGAAGCGCGGCGAGTTGCCCTCGGCGACCCAGCGCATGTACACCCCGGCCAGGCAGTCGGCCTGCTGCTCGGCGACCAGGGTCGGGGTGCCCTTCTTGTTCAGCTTGGCCAGTTTCTGGATGGCATGGCCGTACTCGTGGGCCAGCACCATCGTGATCGCCATGTCACCGTTGGCCGCCTGCAGGGACGGCATCAGCACGCCGCGATCCCAGCCGATGGTGTTGTCGTCCTCGCAGAATGCGGCATTGACCAGGCCGTCGGTGGACTCGTCGCAGAACGTGCCGCCGTAGTCGTCGGAGTTCCACGAGATGAGCGCCTTGACGGGCTCGAACTTGCCGCCGAACGTCTCGCCGTAGGCGGTGTCCCAGAACTTCTCCAGATCGCTGACCGACTGCGCGGCGATCTCGTCGACCTTGCCGCCGTCACCGCCGGTGACCTTTCGGCTGGGTGCCTCGGCGTTGGGTCGCAACCCGCTGTCGCCGTCGACGGCCTGCAGACCGGCCACCTTGAACGGGTCGGCGAAGATCGATACGGGCTTGCCCGAGATGGTCGAGCCGCAGCCGGCCAGGACGACCGCGGCGCCTGCAACGGCGAGCAGGCGTGCGAGATGTCGTCGGCGCATGGGGCCACCCCTCCCAGGGGTCGGGCATCAGTGGGAATTTCGCTCCAACAATAGTGTGGTTGTCGGGCGCTACCGATCCCAATTCAGCGCGCGACGTCGCCGCGCAATCGTTGAAGTGCGTGTTTGGCGCGCTCGGCGTCGGTGGTGGTCCAGAACGGCGGCAGCGACGCGCGAAGGTAGCCACCGTAACGGGCGGTGGCCATCCGGGAGTCGAGCACGGCGACCACCCCGCGATCCTCGGCGCGGCGCAGCAACCGGCCCGCTCCCTGGGCCAGCAGCAGGGCGGCGTGTGCGGCGGCGACCGCCATGAAGCCGTTGCCGCCGTGGGCCGCGACGGCGCGCTGTCGTGCGGTCAGCAGCGGATCGTCGGGCCGCGGGAACGGGATCCGGTCGATGAGGACCAGCGACAGCGACGGCCCGGGAACGTCGACGCCCTGCCACAGTGACAGCGTGCCGAACAGCGAGGTCTCCGGGTCGGCGGCGAACTTGGCGACCAGCGCCGCGGTGTTGTCCTCGCCCTGGCACAGGATCGGGGTGTCGAGCCGGGCGCGCATCGCCTCGGCGGCGGCTTTGGCCGCGCGCATCGAGGAGAACAGGCCCAGCGTCCGGCCGCCGGCGGCCTCGATGAGTCCGGCGATCTCGTCGAGCTGGGCCTCGCTGCCGGTGCCCTCCCGGCCGGGCGGGGGCAGATGGGCGGCAATGTAGAGAATCCCGGATTTGGCGTGTTCGAACGGTGAACCGACGTCCAGGCCCTTCCATGCCGGTCCGTCGGCCAGACCCCACGACTGGGCCATCGCATCGAAGGATCCGCCGATGCTCAGCGTCGCCGAGGTCAGGACGGCGGTGGCGGTGCCGAACAGCCGCCCGCGCAGAAGGCCCGACACCGACAGCGGAGCCACTCGTAGTACCGGCCGCACGGTCCCTCCAGCTCCCCGAGTCTCCTCGTGGTCGAGCCACACCACGTCGGTGCGGTCCGGGATCGCCGGGACGAACGAGTCCAGCACCCGCGCCGCGGTATCACCGATCTCGGTCAGCGCTGCGATCGCCTCGGTGCGGGCTGCGGCCGCCTTCGGATCCTTCGGGGACGGGTCGATATCGGCCCGCGCCGAGTTGGCCGCATCACGCAGCGCCGTCAGATAGGTGGCCAGCTCGTCATCGAGGAAATCCATGCGCCCCGGGGTGGCGTCGTGGATGGCCGAGGAGAACGTCGCGACCGCCGCCTCCATTCGCTCGCTGAGCTCCGGGCGCACCAGCCGGCCGATCCGCCGTGCCGTGACACCGAGCGGCGCGGGGGTCAGCTCGCCGGTAGCCACCGACGTCACCCGGTCGACGAGCTCATGCGCCTCGTCGACGATGACGTACTCGTGCTCGGGCAGCACCGACGCCTCGGCGATCGCGTTGATCGCCAGCAGGGCGTGGTTGGTGACGACGACGTCGGCATTGCCGGCCACACCGCGCGCCTTCTCCGAGAAACAGTCCGCACCGTACGGGCAGCGGGCCATCCCGAGGCATTCCCGGGCCGAGACGCTGACCTGTGACCACGACCGTTCGGGCACCCCCGGTGTCAGCTCGTCGCGGTCGCCGGTCTCGGTCTGCGAGGCCCACGCCGTCAACCGCGCCACGTCGCGGCCCAGCGCCGAGGCGGCCATCGGCTCGAACAACTCTACCTGGGACTCGTCCGGTTCGCGGTCGTCGGCGCCGTGGATCTTGTTCAGGCACAAGTAGTTCCGCCGGCCCTTCAGCAACGCGAACCGGGGTCGCCGCGGCAGCACGCCGGCCAGTGAGTCGGCGAGGCGGGGCAGGTCGCGGTCGACGAGCTGACGCTGCAGGGCGATGGTCGCCGTCGACACCACCACCGGCTTCTCCTCGGCGATCGCCCGCGCGATCGCCGGGATCAGATAGGCCAGCGACTTGCCGGTGCCGGTGCCGGCCTGCACGGCCAGATGCTCACCGGACTCCAGCGCATGGGCCACCGCCTCGGCCATCTGCACCTGACCGGGTCGCTGGCTGCCGCCGAGCCCGGCCACCGCGGTGGCCAGCAGGTCGGTGACCGGCGGGAGTTTGTCAGCGCTCACCGATGCCGCACCGGCACCTGGCGGGTGGGGATCGCCGGCTCGCCCTGCGACAGCGCCAGGCCCTCCCACGGCAGGCTGCGAAGTCCGGCCGCCACCAGATCGCGTGCGGCATCCAAACGTGTTGTGGCCAAGGGCTTTCCGTTGCGGACCAGCGCGACCGTCAGCTGCCGCGACGGCTCGGAGGTCTGCGGTGGCTCGTCGACCGGATGGACCACCTCCTCGGTGATCGTCCCGCTGGGGCGCGACAGTCGCGTCGCCGCTTTACGACCGCCGTGGGACTCCTTGTGGCTGCTGCGTTTCTGCACCGGGATCCCGTCGACCTCGACCAGCTTGTAGACCATGCTCGCCGTCGGCGCACCAGAGCCGGTCACCACCGAGGTGCCCACCCCGTAGCTGTCGACGGGATCGGCCCGCAGCGCGGCGATCGAATATTCGTCGAGATCACCGGAGACCACGATCCGGGTGCCGGTGGCCCCGAGTGCGTCGAGCTGTTGACGTACCTGGCGGGCCAGCACCCCGAGGTCGCCGGAGTCGATCCGGACCGACCCCAGCCCGGGCCCTGCGACCGCGATCGCATTGGCCACTCCGGCCGTCACGTCGTAGGTGTCGACCAGCAGCGTGGTGTCGAGTCCCAGGGCCTCGACCTGCGCCCGGAACGCGGCAGGCTCGTCGGGCCCGGACGCGGTGGTGTGCAACATCGTGAACGCGTGCGCGCTGGTGCCCAGGGCGGGTACCCCGTGCCGCCGCTGCGCTTCGAGATTCGACGTGCCGGCGAACCCGGCGATATAGGCCGCGCGCGCCGCCGCCACCGCCGCCTGCTCGTGGGTGCGCCGCGAGCCCATCTCGATCAGCGGCCGGCCCTCGGCGGCGCTGACCATGCGGGCCGCCGCCGAGGCGATCGCCGTGTCGTGATTGAAGATCGACAACGCCAGCGTCTCGAGCACCACGCACTCGGCGAACGTGCCGCTGATCGACAGAACCGGCGAGCCCGGGAAGTACAGCTCGCCCTCGGCATAGCCGTCGATGTCACCGCCGAAGCGGAACTGCGCCAGATAGTCCAGGGTCACCGGGTCCAGGAACGACGCCAGCGAATCCAAGGCGGCCTGGTCGAAGACGAACTCGCCCAACGCTTCCAGGAACCGGCCGGTGCCGGCCACCACGCCGTAGCGGCGCCCGTCGGGTAGCCGGCGGGCGAACACCTCGAAGGTGGTCCGACGCCCCGCGGTGCCGTCCCGCAGGGCCGCCGACAGCATCGTCAGCTCGTATTTGTCCGTCAGCAGCGCGGCGGTCACAGCGCAACGGTATCGGCTGCCACGGCATTGGGTCGTTATTGCGGTGGCTCGCTATCCTTGTTCGCATGGGCGCGTCAGCAGCACCGACCCGGCCGGGGACCAGCGGGCAGCAGGCAACCGACACGGTTGAGGCCGTGGACCGCCCGTGGGTCACCATCGTCTGGGATGATCCGGTGAACCTGATGAACTACGTGACCTACATCTTCCAGAAGCTGTTCGGGTACAGCGAGCCGCAGGCGACCAAGCTGATGCTGCAGGTGCACAACGAAGGTAAAGCGGTGGTGTCCTCGGGCAGCCGCGAGTCCATGGAGGTCGACGTGACCAAGCTGCATGCGGCCGGTCTGTGGGCGACCATGCAGCAGGACCGCTGAGTCCGGTCCTAATGCGCAAATGGAAGCGGGTGGAGACCGCTGACGGCCCCCGCTTCCGCTCGGCGCTGGCCCCCCACGAGGCGGCGCTGCTGAAGAACATGGTGCGCTCGGTGCACGGCATGCTCTCCGAGCGCGAATCCGCCGCACCCTCGGATCCGCTGGCCGAGCTCACCGGTATCCGCACCGGCAACTCCCAGCCGCCTGAGGACTCGACCATGCGCAGGCTGCTGCCCGACTTCTTCCGGCCTCAGCGTGAGCACCCGGCGGGTTCGGCCGCGGCGGAAAGCCTCAACGGCGCACTGCGCAGCCTGCACGAGCCGGACATCATCGATGCGAAAAAGGCTGCCGCCCAACGAGTTCTGGACACTCTGCCGGATGACGGGGCCCGTTTCGAACTGACCGATGAGGACGCGAACGCCTGGATCGCCGCCGTCAACGACGTCCGGCTGGCGCTGGGCGCCATGCTCGAGATCGGCCCGGAGGGCCTTGACCGGCTGCCGCCCGAGCATCCGTTGGCCGGGCACCTAGACGTCTACCAGTGGCTCACCGTGCTGCAGGAGTACCTCGTGCTGGGTCTGATGGGAAAACCGATCCGATGAGCCTGGGCTCGATCACCGATGTCGCGGGCATCCTGGTTGGCCAGCACCACCGGCTTGACCCCGACGCCACCCTCGGCACGGGCTGGGCGTGCGGCAGCACCGTCGTCATCGCCCCACCGGGAACCGTCGGGGCCGTCGACGTCCGCGGCGGTGCGCCGGGCACCCGCGAGACCGATCTGCTCGACCCGGCCAACAGTGTCCGCCACGTCGACGCCGTCGTGCTCAGCGGCGGCAGCGCCTACGGTCTCGCGGCGGCTGACGGGGTGATGACGTGGCTGGAGGAACAGGGCCGCGGCGTCCAGATGGACGGCGGCGTGGTGCCGATAGTTCCGACCGCGGTGATTTTCGATCTTCCCGTCGGCGGCTGGGCGTGCAGGCCGACCGCAGAATTCGGGTTCGCCGCCGCCCACTCGGCGGGCACCGACGTCGCCGTGGGCACGGTCGGAGCCGGTGTCGGGGCGCGGGCCGGCGTCCTCAAGGGCGGTGTGGGTACCGCGTCCATCAAGCTCGACAACGGGGTGACCGTCGGCGCGATCGTCGTGGTGAACAGCGCGGGCAACGTCGTCGACCCCGGCACCGGGCTGCCGTGGATGGCCCGGCTGATCGACGAGTTCGGGCTGGTCGCGCCGCCCGCCGAGGAGATCGCTGCCTTCGCCGCACTGGACGCGAAGTCCGGTCCGCTCAACACCACCATCGCTGTCGTCGCCACCGACGCGGCGCTGAGCCCGATGGCCTGCAACCGGTTCGCGGTCGCCGCCCAGGACGGGCTGGCGCACGCGATCCGGCCCGCCCACACCCCGCTCGACGGGGACACCGTCTTCGCGTTGGCCACCGGCGCCGTCGAGGTCGAACCCGACCCCGACACCCCGGTCGCGATGTCGCCGGAGACCAAGCTGGTCGCGGCATTGGGGGCGGCCGGGGCAGACTGTTTGGCGCGCGCGGTACTGGTCGGCGTGCTGGCCGCCGAAACCGTGGCAGGAATACCGACCTACCGTGACATGTTGCCCGGTGCGTTCGGTGAGCCGACCGCTCGCTGACCGACTGCCCTAGGAGGAGCCCCGCCGTGCTGGTGATCCGTGCCGACCTGGTCGACGCCATGGTCGCCCACGCCCGCGCCGACCACCCCGACGAAGCCTGTGGCGTGCTGGCCGGACCCGAGGGCTCCGACCGCCCGGACCGCCACATCGCGATGCTCAACGCCGAGCGATCCCCGACGTTCTACCGCTTCGACTCCGGCGAGCAACTCAAGGTCTGGCGCGAGATGGACGACAACGACGAGGTTCCCGTCGTCATCTACCACTCGCACACCGCGACCGAGGCCTACCCGAGCCGCACCGACATCTCGTTCGCCTCCGAACCCGACGCGCACTACGTCCTGGTCTCCACCCGCGACCCCGAGCAGCACGAACTGCGCAGCTACCGGATCGTCGACGGCGTCGTCACCGAAGAACCCGTCACCATCGTCGAGCAGTATTAGCCATCAGAAAGGCGCCCCAATGAGTGTCACCGTGTCCATCCCGACGATCCTGCGCAGCCACACCGGCGGGGAGAAGCGTGTCACCGCCGCCGGTGACACGCTGCAGGCAGTGATCGCTGACCTGGAGGCGAACTACTCCGGCATCTCCGAGCGTCTGGTCGACTCAGCCAATGGGGGCAAGCTCAACCGCTTCGTCAACATCTACGTCAACGACGAGGACGTCCGATTCTCCGGCGGGCTGGCCACCGAGATCTCCGACGGCGACTCGGTGACGATCCTGCCCGCCGTCGCCGGCGGCGCGGTGGGGACACCTTGACCCGCTACGACTCGCTGCTGCAGGCGGTCGGGCACACCCCGCTGGTCGGCCTGCCGCGGTTGTCGCCCCGCTGGGACGACACCGCCGACGGGCCGCACGTGCGGCTGTGGGCCAAACTCGAGGACCGTAATCCCACCGGCTCCATCAAGGACCGTCCCGCCCTGCGGATGATCGAGCAGGCCGAGCGCGACGGCCTGGTGAAGCCTGGGACCACGATCCTGGAACCCACCAGCGGCAACACCGGCATCTCGCTGGCGATGGCTGCCCGGCTCAAGGGCTACAAGCTGATCTGTGTGATGCCGGAGAACACCTCGATCGAGCGCCGCCAGATCCTGGAGCTCTACGGCGCCGAGATCATCTTCTCCCCGGCCGAGGGCGGTTCCAACACCGCGGTGGCTACCGCCAAGAAACTGGCCGCCGAGCATCCCGACTGGGTGATGCTCTACCAGTACGGCAACCAGGCCAACGCCGACGCCCACTACTACAGCACCGGACCCGAGCTGCTCGCCGACCTGCCCGAGATCACCCACTTCGTGGCCGGGCTGGGCACCACCGGAACCCTGATGGGCACCGGCCGGTTCCTGCGCGAGCATGTCCCGGGTGTTCAGATTGTGGCCGCCGAGCCGCGCTACGGCGAAGGCGTCTACGCGCTGCGCAACATCGACGAAGGTTTCATCCCGGAGCTGTATGACCCCGACGTGCTCACCACCCGCTACTCGGTGGGCTCGCACGATGCGCTGCGGCGTACCCGCGAACTCGTGCAGGTCGAGGGAATCTTCGCCGGCATCTCCACGGGCGCGATCCTGCACGCCGCGCTGGGGATGGCGGCCAAGGCGATCAAGGCCGGCGAGCGCGCCGACATCGCCTTCACCGTGTGCGACGCCGGATGGAAGTATCTGTCGACCGGTGCCTACGCCGGTAGCCTGGATGAAGCTGAGGACGCCCTGGAGGGCCAGCTCTGGGCATGACATCGGAGGCGTGATGGGATCGGGTACCGGATGAACCAGCCGCTGGGTTATCCGCTGACCCCGGCGCCGGAGCCGAAGAAGCCGCCCGCGTGGAAGGTCGGCGGCGCGACCATCCTGACGTTCGTCGCGCTGCTCTACGTCATCGAGCTCGTCGACCAGCTGTCCGGGCATGCGCTGGACCGCAACGGCATCAGGCCGCTGGAAACCGACGGCCTGTGGGGCATCCTCTTCGCGCCGCTCCTGCACGGCGGCTGGCCACACCTGATCGCCAACACGGTGCCGGCCCTGGTGCTCGGCTTCCTGGTGACGCTGGCGGGCATGTCGCGGTTCGTCTTCGCGACGGCCATCATCTGGGTGCTGGGCGGCCTGGGCACCTGGCTGATCGGCAACCTCGGCTGCAACCTGGAGACCAATCACATCGGTGCGTCGGGGCTGATCTTCGGCTGGCTGGCGTTCCTGCTGGTGTTCGGCTGGCTGACCCGGCACGTCTGGTGGATCGTCACCTCGATCGCGGTGCTGTTGGTCTACGGCGGTGTGCTGTGGGGCGCGGTCCCCGAACTCGACCGCTGCGGCGGGGTGTCCTGGCAGGGCCACCTCTGCGGTGCGATCGCCGGCGTGCTGGCCGCCTACTGGCTGTCCGCACCGGAGCGCAAGGCGCGGCAACGCAAGAAGGCCGGCCAGCTTCCCGGCCTGACCTCATGAGCGACCGCTTCGCACCGGTCGGCATCTTCGACTCCGGTGTCGGCGGGCTGACCGTGGCCCGCTCGATCATCGACCAGCTGCCCGACGAGGACATCATCTACGTCGGCGACACCGGCAACGGACCGTACGGCCCGCTGAGCATCCCGGAGGTCCGCGCCCACGCCCTGGCCATCGGCGACGACCTCGTCGACCGCGGCGTCAAGGCGCTCGTCATCGCCTGCAACACCGCATCCTCGGCGTGCCTGCGTGACGCGCGGGAACGCTACAACGTGCCCGTCGTCGAAGTGATCCTGCCCGCCGTGCGGCGCGCGGTGGCCACCACCCGCACCGGTCGGATCGGCGTGATCGGCACTCAGGCCACCATCGCGTCGGGCGCCTATCAGGACGCGTTCGCCGCGGCCCGCGACGTCGACGTCGCCGCGGTGGCCTGCCCGCGCTTCGTCGACTTCGTCGAGCGCGGTGTCACCAGCGGCCGCCAGGTGCTCAATCTCGCCGAGGGCTACCTCGAACCGCTGCAGCGCGCGCAGGTCGACACGCTGGTTCTCGGATGCACGCACTACCCGCTGTTGTCGGGGCTCATCCAGCTGGCCATGGGCGATCAGGTGACGCTGGTGTCCAGCGCCGAGGAGACCGCAAAGGATCTGCTGCGGGTCCTGACCGAACGTGACCTGCTGCGACCGCATGACGCGCCGGCTGCGACGCGGGTGTTCGAGGCCACCGGTGATCCGGAGTCGTTCCTGGCGCTGGCGTCGCGTTTCCTGGGGCCGGCGATCACCGGGGTCGAACCCGTCGCCCGTCACGTCGGCGCGGAGAAGTGATTCTCGATATTCAAAGCGGTCATGTTTTCCTCTCTGACCACCGGGGCATGGCAAGCTTGTGGGTGTGCGAATCACCGTCCTCGGTTGCTCCGGCAGTGTTGTCGGGCCTGATTCGCCGGCGTCCGGCTATCTGCTGACCGCGCCGGACACTCCGCCGCTCGTCCTGGACTTCGGCGGCGGCGTGATGGGGGCGCTGCAGCGCTACGCCGACCCCAACGACGTCCACGTCCTGCTGTCGCACCTGCACGCCGACCACTGCCTGGATCTGCCGGGCCTGTTCGTGTGGCGCCGCTACCACCCGACACCGGCCAAGGGCCGCGGCATCATGTACGGCCCGAGTGACACCTGGTCGCGGCTGGCAGCGGCGTCCGCACCGATGGGTGGGGAACTCGACGACTTCTCCGACATCTTCGAGGTCCGGCACTGGCAGGACGGCTCGCCCGTGACGTTCGGCGCGCTGACCGTCCTCCCGCGGTTGGTCACCCATCCGACCGAGTCTTTCGGGATGCGCATCACCGACCCGTCCGGGGCGACGCTGGTCTACAGCGGCGACACCGGGGTGTGCGAGTCGCTGGTCGAACTGGCCACCGGCGCCGACGTGTTCCTGTGCGAGGCGTCGTGGACCCACGCACCCGAACGGCCCCCGCATCTGCACCTGTCCGGCACGGAAGCGGGCCGAATGGCCAAGCTGGCCGGGGTCGGGGAGCTGCTGCTCACCCACATCCCGCCGTGGACATCGCGGGAGGACGTCATCAGCGAGGCCAAGGCCGAGTTCGACGGCCCGGTGCACGCGGTGGTCTGCGGGGAGAGCATCGAGATCCGCCGGCACTGACAGGCGCTAGGGTTGCCAGGTGTCACGACGACAAGACGGCAGGCTTGACGACGAGCTGCGCCCGGTAACGATCACCCGCGGCTTCACGTCCCATCCCGCAGGCTCGGTACTCATCACCTTCGGCGAGACCCGCGTCATGTGCACGGCCAGTGTCACCGAGGGTGTCCCGCGTTGGCGCAAGGGCTCGGGGGAGGGCTGGCTGACCGCCGAGTACGCGATGCTGCCCGGTGCCACCCACACCCGCTCGGACCGCGAGTCGGTCAAGGGCCGCCTCGGCGGGCGCACTCAGGAGATCAGCAGGCTGATCGGGCGCTCACTGCGCGCCTGCATCGACCTGAAAGCGTTGGGGGAGAACACCATCGCCATCGACTGCGACGTGCTGCAGGCCGACGGCGGTACCCGCACCGCGGCGATCACCGGTGCCTACGTAGCTCTCTCGGATGCCGTCACCTACCTGGCCGCCGCCGGCAAGCTGTCGGATCCCAAACCGCTGTCGTGCGCCATCTCGGCGATCAGCGTCGGCGTGGTGGACGGCCGGGTGCGGGTCGATCTTCCCTACGAGGAGGACTCGCGCGCCGAGGTCGATATGAACGTGGTGGCCACCGACACCGGGACGCTGGTGGAGATCCAGGGCACCGGCGAGGGCGCGACGTTCCCGCGCACCACACTGGACAAGATGCTCGATGCCGCGCTGGCGGCCTGCGAGACGCTGTTCGCGGTGCAGCGTGAGGCGTTGGAGCTGCCGTACCCCGGGGTGCTGCCCGACGGGCCGACACCGAAGAAGGCGTTCGGAAGCTGACGTCCGGGTTCATGACGCGCCTGTTGGTCGCCAGCCGCAACCGCAAGAAGCTGGCCGAACTGCACCGGGTTCTCGATGCCGCCGGCGTCTCGGGACTGACGCTGGTCTCTCTCGACGACGTGCCCGCCTTCGACGAGGCGCCCGAGACGGGTGCCACCTTCGAGGACAACGCCCTGGCCAAGGCGCGGGACGCCTTCGCGGCCACCGGTCTGCCTGCGGTCGCCGACGACTCGGGCCTGGCGGTCGACGCCCTCAACGGCATGCCCGGCGTGCTGTCGGCGCGATGGGCCGGACGCCACGGTGACGACGTCGCCAACTATGAACTGCTGCTGTCACAGCTGCGCGACGTGCCCGACGAACGGCGCTCGGCGGCGTTCGTGTCGGCCTGCGCGCTGGTGCACGGCCCCGGACCGGACGACCACACCGTGGTGCGCGGCCAGTGGCCCGGCGTCATCGCCCGCGAGCCCCGCGGTGCGGGCGGATTCGGCTACGACCCGATCTTCGTACCGCAGGGCGAGACCCGCAGTGCGGCCGAGCTGAGTCCCACTGAGAAGGACGCGGTTTCCCACCGCGGACGTGCATTGACGCTGCTGTTGCCCGCGCTGCGCGCGCTGGCCGGCTGACACTGTCGTCGGCAATTTGTCTAGCGCATCTAATGTGTCATGATGCTGGCGTGGGTCGTCATTCGGTCCGGGCGACGCACCCCGGTGTTCTGATCGCGGTCCTGGCGGCCGCCGGCATCGCGGTGTCGTTGACCCAGACCCTGATGATCCCGCTGATCCCCGAGCTGCCGGCTCTGTTGAACACCAGCCCGTCGAATGCGTCCTGGACGATCACCGTCACGCTGCTGACGGCCGTGGTGGCCACGCCGGTGTTCGGCCGCCTGGGTGACATGCACGGCCCCAAGCCGATGCTGATGATCTGTGCGGGCACCATGGCGGCCGGTTCACTGCTGGCCGCGGCCACCAGCTCGCTGGTGCCGTTCATCATCGGGCGCGGATTGCAGGGCATGAGCCTACCGATCATTCCGCTGGCCATCAGTGTGCTGCGCTCGGCGCTGCCCGTAGATCGGGTCGGCCCGGCCATGGGACTGATCAGCTCATCGCTCGGCGTCGGTGGCGCGCTGGGCCTGCCGCTGTCGGCGGTGGTGGCCCAGATGGCCGACTGGCACACGTTGTTCTGGGGCGCCGGCGTTCTCGGCATCCTGGCGGTGGTGCTATTTCACTTCCTGGTGCCCGACATCCCGGCCAGCTCGCCGGACAAGTTCGACCCCCTTGGCACCGTGCTGCTCGCGATCGCGTTGGTGACCCTGCTGCTGCCGATCTCCAAGGGGTCGACGTGGGGGTGGACGAGTTCGACCACGCTGTCACTGTTTGCCGTCTCGTTGGTGGTGTTCGGCGTCTTCGCCCGCTGGCAGTTCCGCACTCCGTCACCGATCGTCGATCTCCGGACCACGCTGCGGCGCCCGGTGTTGACCACCAACATCGCGGCGGTGCTGGTGTGTTTCTCGATGTTCGCGTTCGGGCTGGTAGCCCCGCAGGTGCTCGAACTGCCCACCGGGACCGGGCACGGCCTGGGGCAGTCGATGGTGCAGGCCGGTCTGTGGCTGGCCCCGGGCGGGCTCGCGATGATGCTTGCGTCCCCGGTGGCGGCCCGGATGGCCGGGCGTCGCGGTCCCAAGTTCACTCTGGTCTGCGGCTCGGCGATCATCGGGCTCGCCTACCTGGCTGCGCTGTGGCTGATCGCCAGCCCTGCCGCGGTGATGGTGGTCAACATCGCCATCAGCCTCGGGGTGGGCTTCGCGTACTCGTCGTTGCCGGCGCTGATCAACGCCAACGTGCCCATGTCGGAAACGGCCGCCGCCAACGGGATCAACGCTCTGGCACGGTCATTGGGCACGTCGGTGTCCAGCGCGGTGATCGGTGTGGTGCTGGCGACGATGACGATCAGCTACGCCGGGCACACCGTGCCGTCACTGCACGGTCTGCGCACCGCGCTGCTGATCGCAGCCGGTGTCGCGGCGCTGGCCGCGGTCATCGCGATGACGATCCCCGCCGCGGCCGATCTGGACGACGACGTCGCCGCAGACGACTGGCCGGCCGACGAGGCCGAGCTGACCGACGGCCCCTTGGTCAGAGGTTGAGGCGGGCCTTGAGCTCGCGGGTCTGAACCTGCTCGACGATGATGCCGAGCAGCGGGATGGTGCCGGCCAGCAGGACCCCGATGGTCTTGGCGATCGGCCAGCGCACCTTGACCGCCAGGTTCGCGGTGAACAGCAGGTAGATGAAGTAGACCCAGCCGTGCACCACACCGATCCATGTCGGCGGGTTGTCCACCTTCACGATGTACTTCATCACCATCTCGTAGCACAGCGCGATCAGCCAGATGCCCGTCGTCCACGCCATCACCCGGTAGCCGTTGAGCGCGCTGCGGATCTTCTCGATCGGCACGGTCGGCTGGGTGTGGGCTTCCGGGGTGTCGGGTGCGCTCATGTAGTCGTCCTGTTCTGGTGGTGGTCCTCGGCCTTGTCGGCTTCGGCGAGCTCGGCGAGATAGGCGTTGTATTCGCGCATCACCGGATCATCGGATTCTGTTGAGGCCGTGGGACGTTCGGGGAGAAGTCCGGCGGGAATCTCGGTGACGGCGTCGGTGGACGACGGTAGGGTGGGCGGTGCCTGTTCGTAGCGGACGAACTTGCGGTAGGCGTACACACAGAACCCCGCGAACATGGGCCATTGCAGGGCGTATCCGAGGTTCTGGAAGGAGCCCGACGTCGACTCGTAGCGGGTCCATTGCCACCAGCCCAGAGCCAGGCAGCCGCAGGCGGCGACGATCACCAAGGCGATCAGCGCAAACCTGTTGCGGCGGGTCGTGGACACACCACGACGGTACCGTGCCAGGGGTTATGGGTTCATCAGGCCGTGACGATCAGCACTTGGGGCCGACCCTGCGCGTCGCGATAGGATCGGCAGTCTTGCGGGCGTGGCGGAATTGGCATACGCGATGGCTTTAGGTGCCATTGTTCGAAAGAGCGTGAGGGTTCGAGTCCCTCCGCCCGCACCATCAGTGGGTATGGGTCGTCGCCGGGTAGGCGTGCACAAGTGCCGAGGACAACTTCGGGACGGCGTGGGTCAGGGTGTGCTCGGCTTCATGGGCGATGCGGTGCGCATCGGTGAGGCTGGTGGCGGGGTCGATGTCGAGCTCGGCATCGGCATGGAGGCGGTGACCAATCCAGCGCATCTTCACGCTCCGCACCTCGGTGATACCGGGTTCGGCGGCGAGTGCGGCTTCCGCCGTCTCCACGAGGGCAGGGTCCACGCCGTCCATGAGGCGGCGGAACACGTCGCGTACGGCGGTACGTAGGACCGCGAGAATCGCCACGGTGATGAGCAGGCCGATGATGGGGTCGGCCAAGGGGAAGCCGAGGGCAACACCGGCGGCCCCCGCGACCACGGCAAGCGAGGTGAATCCGTCGGTGCGGGCATGCAATCCGTCGGCGATCAAGGCCGCTGAGCCGATCTGGCGACCGACGCGGATGCGGTAGACGGCGACGAGCTCATTACCGATGAAGCCGACCAACCCGGCCGTGGCGACCCAGCCGACATGGTTGATCGGGACTGGGTTGATGAGGCGACGAATCGCTTCGATCCCGGCGACGATGGCCGACAACGTGATCATCGCGATCACAAAAAGTCCCGCAAGGTCTTCGGCTCGTCCGAAGCCGTAGGTGTAGCGACGGGTGGCGGCCTTGGTTCCGAGCGCGAACGCGATCCACAGCGGTATGGCGGTCAGGGCGTCGGAGAAGTTGTGGATGGTGTCGGCCAGCAACGCAACGGACCCGGAGAACGCCACGATCACCACTTGTGCGACGGAGGTTGCCACGAGGGCGATCAGGCTGATCTTCACCGCCCGGATGCCGGCGGCGCTGGACTCCAGGGCGCCGTCGATGCTGTCGGAGGCGTCATGGCTATGCGGGGCGAACACCTCCCGCAGCCCGGCGCCGACCTTACCGCCGCGCCCGTCATGGGTGTGGCCGTGACCATGGTCGTGACTGTGGCCGTGGTCGTGTCGGTGACCGTGGTCTGCGGTGTCGGGGCGGGCCTCGTGGGTCATCGGCGGCGTTCCTTCCGTCGAGCCGGATCCGTTGCCGGATAAGTGTTCTCGGGGTGCAGGGTGGCCAGTTCTGCGGCGTCGCGGTGGTGACCGGGCACACCAGGGCCTGCGTGTTCAGCGTTGAACACCGCATCGGTGACCAGTTGTCCGATGTGGTCGTTGTCGAGGCTGTAGAAGATCGTGGTCCCGTCGCGGCGGGTGCGGACAAGCCGCGCCATCCGCAGCTTGGCGAGGTGCTGAGACACCGAAGGGGCAGGTTTTCCGATGTGCGTGGCAAGGTCGTTGACCGACATCTCGCGGCCGGTCAAGGCCCACAACACCTGAACGCGGGTGGCATCGGCCAGCATCCGAAACACTTCGACCACCAGGTCCACCTGGTCATCGGGAAGCCGCCGGGAGCATGCCACCTTATCTGCATTCATACGCAGATAGTACGGGACTAGCGCGGCCAGCGGCTAATCCGCGTCAACTTCCGCGCTTAACCAGCCAGGCCCGTAGACGGAGGCCCGGAGGTGCTGAGCCCGTTTTGGGTGCCGGCTGCTCGACATCGGAAGACGTCCTCATCCCCTATATCGTCGCCTTATGGCGATGCCAGCGCTGTCGAACCCGACAACTGCGGAGTTGGCCCCGGCGGCAGCTCTGTCCGGTCGCTGGGCGACGTGACGCGCCTAGCAATTCTGCGTCGCCTCGCCTGCGGCCCGGCCCGCGTCACCGACCTGGTCGATGAGGTGGGCCTAGCGCAGTCCACAGTCTCCAAACACCTTGCCTGTCTTAAGGATTGCGGTTTAGTCGAATCCGAGCCGCTTGGTCGGGCGTCGCTGTTCCGGCTCGTGCAACCCGCCGTAGTGGACCTCTTAGCCGGCGCCGAGGCAGTGCTGATGGCTACCGGCCACGTGGTCGCGGTGTGCCCGAACTACGGTGTGAGCCGCCGCCCCGCGGAGACGGTGTAGTGGCCACCCGCGGCCAGGCAGTGCCCCAGATGCCCGAGGCCGACCGCCGTAAGGTGCTGACGCGGAGAATCCGGCTGCTGGTGACTGCAACGATCACCTACAACATCATCGAAGCTGCGGTCGCACTTACTGCGGGCACCCGCGCGTCCTCGACCGCGCTCATCGGCTTCGGCCTGGACTCCCTTGTCGAGGTCGCCTCGGCGGCAGCGGTCGCCTGGCAGTTCTCCGGGCGTGACCATGAGGCGCGGGAGAAAGCCGCCCTACGGATCATCGCCTTCTCCTTTTTCGGTCTGGCCCTCTATGTCAGTGTCGAATCGCTGCGCTCTCTCTTGGGCTTTGCCGAGCCACGGCATTCCAGCATCGGCATCGCACTGGCCGCCGTCAGCCTCGTCGTCATGCCGGTGTTGGCATGGGCCCAACGGCGCACGGGACGTGAACTCGGTTCGCGCTCAGCGGTCGCGGACTCCAAGCAGACCTTGTTGTGCACGTACTTGTCGGCGGTGCTGCTTGTCGGGCTGTTACTGAACATCCTGTTCGGCTGGTCTTGGGCCGACCCCATCGCCGCGCTGGTGATCGCTGCTGTCGCAATCCGAGAGGGGCGCGAGGCGTGGAAAGGTGAGAACTGCTGCGCGCCGGTGATGCCTACCAAGACCGACGACGACGGGTGCGGGTGCTGCGATTCCTGATCACGCCGGTCGGGTTCGCGGATGCGCACGGCGGGGCTGTCAGTGGCCGCCAACGGACCGGATGCGTCATCATGGTGGTTATGCGGAGTCGCTGAGGTCTTCGTGGGGAACGACGACGTCGTCGGCGTCGGCGGCAACATCGGGGAAGAGGGTGACGATCAGCGCCAAACCGACTAAGGCACCGATGATTTGGGCAGCGACGAACCCTGGCGCTGAGCGTGGTGCGATGCCGGCGAAGGTGTCCGAGAACATCCGGCCGATCGTCACGGCGGGGTTCGCGAATGAGGTGGAGCTGGTGAACCAGTAAGCGGCGCCGATGTAGGCGCCAACGGCGGCGGCCGAGAGCGCGGCGCGACCGGTGCGCGCCAGCGCGAATATCAAGGCGATGAGTCCAGCGGTGGCTACCACTTCACCGACCAGGTGCCCGGTGGTGATGCGCTCTTTGGTGGCGATCTCGAAGACCTGCCGGTCGAACATCAGGTTGGCTAGCCACGAGCCAGCGATGGCACCGGCGATCTGTGCCGCTGTGTAGGCGATCGCGTCCCCAGCATGTATCCCGGTGCCTGCCCGCCGACCCAGCAGCCAGTCGGATGCGGTGACGACCGGGTTGAAATGAGCTCCGGAGACCGGGCCGAACAGCAGGATCAGTACCGCCAATCCGAAGACCGTGGCCGTCGAGTTCTCGAGGAGCTGCAGCCCGATATCGTGCGGGGACAACTGGGCGGCAGCGATGCCAGATCCCACCACGACCGTGACCAGTAGGCCGCTGCCTACGAACTCGGCCAGCGCCCGTCGGGTAAGGGGAGCGGTGTGCATCAGCGGCTCCCACTCGGATTGCCGGAACCCAAATCTGCGGAAAGGTGTTGCAGGGCTGCGGGAACCACGCCGTAATACACCCACGATCCTCGAATCAAGGCGCAAACGAACATTAGGTGAGCGACGTCACGTCCTGTGTTGCTCCGGGTCGGTGCCGACGGCGTCCGCGCCACGTCGCAGTGCCGCATTAGCCGGCCTGCTGCGCTTGAATTGCCTCTCCTGGAAGCATTTTCAGGAGGCGACAGTGTCGGGGAGCAACTCGGCAATGAGGTCTTCCACACGGGCCTTGATCTGATCGCGGATCGGGCGCACTGCCGCCACCCCCTTGCCGGCCGGGTCTTCGAGCACCCAATCGCGGTAGCTCTTACCGGGGTAGAACGGGCAGGCGTCTCCGCATCCCATGGTGATCACAACGTCGGAGGCTGCTACGGCGTCAGTGGTGAGGATTTTGGGGTTTTGCGTGGAGATGTCGATTCCCACCTCGGCCATGGCTTCTATCGCTGCAGCATTGACCGCGTCTGCCGGCGCGCTTCCCGCCGAGCGGACCTCGATGGCGTCCCCGGCCAGCGCCGAGAGAAACCCGGCTGCCATCTGGGAGCGGCCGGCGTTGTGGATGCAGACGAACAGCACGGAGGGTTTGGCGCTCATCGACAGGTCCTTTCGGGGGAAGTCACGGAGGTCGCCGGGATGTCGGTGTTGTCGAGGGCCAGGACCGCCGACAACTGTTCCAGCGCAGACGGAATCACCCAGTAGTACACCCACGTCCCGCGGCGTTCGCAGTCCAGCAGGCCCGCTTCGCGCAGCGTCTTGAGGTGATGCGAAATGGTTGGCTGGGACACCTCGAAACCGGGGGTGATGTCGCATACGCAGCATTCGCCGCCCTCGTGGCTGGCGACCAGACTCAGAATCCGCAGCCGCACCGGATCGCCCAGCGCCTTGAACATCCGCGCCAGCTCACCGGCCCGGTCGGAGTTCAACGGCTTATCGGCCAGCGGCGGGCAGCACAGTTCGCCCTGCGCAGACGGGACTTCCGGCATGCATCTATATTGATGGTGATCGAATCAACCGTCAACTGCTGACGGTGGCCGTGTTCCGGCCCTTGAGCGAATCTTCACAAAACCAACACCAAACGTCGCGGGACGGCAGCGCACTGTGAAGGGGAACCTTCGAGACGACGGGATCGGTGATGAGTCGACGGACCCCTGCAGCGATGACGCGGCGCGGCTTCCTGGCCGCCAGCGTCCTCGGCGGTGCGGCATTGGTTGCCTGCGGACGCCCGACGACGTCGAGTGTCCCGGGTAGCACGATCGCGCCGGATGCCATCGCCGCCGCGGAAGCCGGCCGGCCGCACACCGGCAAGACGGTCACCGCGCGGCTGGCGCCTGGCCCGGCCGACCTCGACCTCGGCGGCACCACGGCGCGCAGCCTGGCCTACAACAACCAACTTCCCGGTCCACTGATTCGGGCCAGCGTCGGTGACGAGATCGCGGTGACCGTCGACAACGGACTGGATCACGCCACGTCCGTGCACTGGCACGGCATTGCCTTGCGCAACGACATGGACGGCGCAGCTCCGGCCGTGCCCGATATCGAGCCGGGTTCGAGCTTCACCTACCGGTTCAGCTCGCCGTACCCGGGCACCTACTGGGCACATCCCCACACCGGGTTGGACACCGACTACGGCCTGTATGTGCCCGTGATCATCGACGATCCGGCCGAGCCGGGCCGCTACGACGCCGAGTGGATCGTGATGCTCGACGACTGGACCTCGGGAGTCGGCACCAGTCCGGAGGAGATCTTCAAGGGCTTGCGCTCGACGGGGATGGGCGGCGGCTCCATGCCCGGGATGCCCGGAATGGGTGATATCGGGCAGATGCCCGGGATGGGCGGCATGGGGTCAATGCCGGCGATGCCGGGTATCGGTGGTGCCGGCCGCAGCGATCTGCTCGGGGGAGACGGCGGCGACGTCAGCTATCCCTACTACCTCGCTAACGGCCGAATCCCGGCTGCGGCAAGCGTCTTCACCGCGAAGCCGGGTCAGCGGATCCGGATTCGCATCATTAATGCGGCCGCCGACACCGCCTTCCGGGTGGCATTGGCCGGGCACCGCATGACGGTGACCCACACCGACGGGTTCCCGGTCGTGCCCACCGACGTCGACGCCGTGCTGCTGGGCATGGGGGAGCGCTGCGACGTCATCGTCACTGCGGGTGACGGGATGTTCCCGTTGGTGGCCGCGGCCGAGGGCAAGAACGCCGTGGCCCGCGCGCTGCTGTCCACCGGTGCCGGCAGCGCACCCGATCCGAATTTGCGGCCCCCGCAGCTGACCGGACGCGTCGGTACCGTCGACACCTTCACTGCCACAACGGAAGTCCAGCTACCCACCAACAGCGACGTCGCCCTTCAGGCGCGCCTGTCGGGCACGATGATGCACTACGACTGGATGATCAACGGCAGGCCCTACGACCAGACCGTCCCGCTGACCGTCCATCAGGGCCAGCACGCCACCCTGACGTTCACCAACGAGACCATGATGTGGCACCCGATGCACCTGCACGGCCACACCTATCAGGTCATCAAAGCCGGCGGCAGCGCCGGACCGCGCAAGGACACCGTCATCGTCAAACCGATGCAGACCGTGAACGTCAGGCTCGTCGCCGACAACCCAGGCGTGTGGATGTTGCACTGCCACAACGGATATCACATGGACGCCGGAATGATGACCACCCTGAACTACACGAGTTGAGTACAGAGAAGGAGTTCTGATGATGTCTTGGTCCGACCACGATACGAGCGGATGGGGATACGCGGGCATGGTCATCGGAATGGTGTTGTTCTGGGTCCTGATCATCGTCGCGATCGTCGCGTTGATCCGGTTCAGTACCGGGAGCGCGCAGATCCGATCGATTCCGCAGCTCCCGCCGTACCCGGAATCGCCGGAGCAGGTGCTGGCCGCTCGGTTCGCCCGCGGGGAGATCGACGAGGCCGACTACCAACAGCGGCTGGCGGTCCTGCGGGCAACCACCCAGCGCCAAGTCTGAGGTCTTGTGACCCTTCTCGCGCGGCGGTGCCGCTCCCTATCGTGGACTGTGTAGAGGGGGCTCCCGATGACACCGCATTCCGGTCGCACACCCGCTGTGCCTTCTCTCGGCCTGATCCTTCCCTTCGGGGTGCTCTTCGCCGCTGCGGCAGTGTTCTTCGGCGGAATCCTGGCGGCTGGCTTGGGTATCGCGGCCATCGCAGCCGGCAGCCCGTCGTGCACCAACGTCAACGCGAACACGACGGTCTGCCAGAATCCGGGCAACGCCCAGATCACCACCACGCCGGGAACCATCGCCACCCCGTTCTGGGGCTGGCCGTACTGGGGTGGGGGCGGTTTCACGATCTCTATTGGCGGCGGGCCGTAGCCGGGGCCAGGCGCACCAGCCCAGCCTTTCCGAACCTCACAGCGCCGCGGTCAGCCCCGGCAGCAGCGGCAGCAGTGCCAACGCCACCGACAGTTCGAGCGCATCGGTGTCGATATCGCGACCCAGGATGGTCTCGGCCTGGTTCACCCGGTAGCTGACGGTGTTGGGGTGCACGGTGAGCCGCTGCGCGGCCCGCGCGGGGCTGCGGTTCTCCTGCAGGTACACCGCAAGCGTCATGGCCACCCGGTAGGTGGCCTCGTCGTCCTCGGCCAGCGGCCCGAGCACCCGGTGCACGAATGCCACCGCCTGGTCGGCGTCGACACTGGACAACGCGGCCAGCGCGACGTCGCGGTAGCAGGTCACCGCGGCGGCCCGCGGCCCGCTCAAGGTGGCCACCCGCCGTGCCTGGCTGGCCTCGATGTGACTGCTGCGGAACCCCTTCAGCCCCCAGCCTGAATCGCTGACACCGATCCGCGCACCCGCCGGCAGACCGAGCGCATCGAGTGCCGCCGCGTCGAAGGGTTCCCGCCGGCTCAGCCACGCCGAGATCGACAGCGGGCCGACGGGCTGGGTCATCGTGCTGTCGGCCGAGCTCGCCCGTCCCACCGCAGCGACCACCTCAGTGAGAACCCGTTGGGCGTCGTCGTCTTCGGGTGCGGACTCCAGCCAGACGGCGACGCAGACGTGGTGGCGGTTGAGGTCGTAGCGCAACTTCTTGGCCGCCCGCTGGACATCGCGTTCCCGCTCGCTGAGCACGTCGTCGATCGCGGTGGTGCGCGCCGCGGCGGCGCTGCGCAACCAGGCCTCGCGCTCGCCCTCGTAGATCTCCTCGGTCAGCGCGAGCGCGCTGTCGATGTAGGCGAACAGCCAACTGGTGGCCAGTTGCAGCGCCGCGGCCTGCTCGCCGGCATCCGAGGCCGAGCTGGTGATCCGCCCGAACAGCCACTCCCAGAGGGTGTCCTGCCCCAACCGATAAGACCGGATCAGGAAAGCCAGGGGCACCTTCTGCATCATGCGGGCGCGGCCCAGGGCGACCGTCTCGGCAGGCAGGCCCAGTCCGCGCGGATCAGCACCGGCTTGCACGATCTGGGCGAACTGGCGAATGCTGGACTCGATACCGGCTGGCTGACCCTCCAGAAACTGACTCTCCGGCATCAACTGCGGCTGCTCGGTGCGAATCCGGTCCAAGACGTCGCGGGCAAGCTCCGCCGACCCGTCGATCAGGTCGGCGGCGATCGGCCGGAGCACCTCCTGCCATACCCGCTGAGCTGCGGCGTCGTCCCGCACCGGGGCCCACTCGGGATCCATGAGCGATCACGCTAAACGCGTTGTGTTCGGGCCACAACGGAACAGCTAAGTTTGGCGTTGCGCACAAGTTCACCACCCCCCTGCCAGACCTACCTTGCTGATGTGGCAAACAGCCCCGGCGCCGGCCCGGCGCACTACAAGTTCGGTAACCGCATGCAGTTCAAGACGACCGACGTTGCAGCCTCCAAGATTGCAGCGGTCTGAATCGTCAGGAGGGGAAGCTGGCGGAGCCAGCGGTAGCGGCTGCGGGGATCACGGGCAAGACCACAGCGGACGGGTGAGCGGGGTCGTGCAGGATTGTTTGGGTGGCCATCAGGGTCGTCGGACTCTGACCTAACGGCTCACCGGTGTTCGGGTTCGGAGCGAACTGCGGGTAGTCGCTGCTGGAGATTTCCAGCCGGATGCGGTCGCCGGCGCGAAACAGGTAGCTGGTCGGCCAGATCGAAATGTGGTACTCGTAGGGCTGATTCGGGACGCCCGGATGTGGATCGGACAACGAGTCGCGAAACGCCGTGCGCAGGATTCCGTTGTTGAGGTTGATCACGGCGCCGTCGGCCTTGACCACGGTCAGCTTCGCGGTGAAGTCGGTGTCTACCGCCGACGAGGAGGCCCAGAGGTCTACGGTGGTCGGACCCGTCACCTCGGTGTCCGCCAGCAGCGGTTCGCTGCTGTATACCAGGACATCGGACCGCTGTTCGACGGGCGTCTGGTCGTACGGACCCTGCGGACCGGAGTGGGAGCCGCAGCAGGAATGTCCGCCCACGCTCGGCACGGGGTTCGTCGGATCGTAGACATACTGATCTGGCGCGTTACTCGCCGGCGGTGGCGACGTGCCCAGCGAGCCGGTCCGCGAGTCCATCCGGCCGTCGCCGGACAGGTAGTACCGGCGCCATTGGGTCTGGGGGAGTGGCCAACTGGTCGAGGTCTTCCAGGTGTTGGCGCCCATCAGGAAGTAGTCCACCCGCGGCGAAACCGATACCCCGTTGTCGACTCCCTTGAGGAAGTGTTCGTACCACTTCAGCATGAGATCGTTGATCGGGCTGTCGCCGACGGGTCCGATGTCCTTCAACATGGGCGCCGGCTGCGAATCCGGCCGTCCCCAGGCCAGATGGTCCCACGGGCCGATCACGAGCCGCTGGCCTGTCCGCGCCGCCGGATTTCCCGCCGCGGCTGCCATTCCGGTGAAGTTCTCGATGCCACCGGCCAGGAAAGCGTCGTACCATCCCTCGATGTCGAGCACCGGCACCTGCACCGCGGGATACCGGTCCCTGATGCTCCACTGGCGCCAGAACGAGTCGCGCGAAGAGTGGGCGATCCAGTCGAAATACCACGGAGCCACTGCGGGACTGGCGGGTTGCAGGACCGGCAGGCTCCGGTAGGGCCGGAAGTCCAGCCATCGGGTGGGATCGTCGCCGGCTGATCTCAACGCCGTGACGGTGGCGCCGTCCCCCCGGTTGGCAGCTGCGGTGCGGGCCAGGCCGATCGCCCATGGGAGCACAAACGCGAGACGGAACTCGCCGCCCTCGTACATCCAGCCGTCGTAGTAGTCCGATGCCGTGTTGGCCGGAACGATGGTGACCAGATGCGGTGGCGTCGCCGTCGCAGCCAGCCACTGGGTGGCGCCGACGTAGGACGAGCCGTACATGCCGACTTTGCCGTCCGAGCCGGGAAGCGCCGCGGCCCATTCCACCGTGTCATATCCGTCGTCGCCGTCGTGGGTGAACTCGCTGAATGTCCCTCCCGACGATCCCTGGCCTCGAACATCCTGCACCACAACGAGATAGCAGTGCGAGGCGAACCACTCAGGCGTCTGATATCGCGCGGGCTGGACCTGCGCCCCATCCTTGCCATACTGCGTCCGCATCAGAATGACCGGTACCCGGTCGGCCGACTTCGGCCGGTAGACATCGGCGCGCAGCACCGTGCCGTCGCGCATCGTTGCGGGGACATCGGTCTGTTTGGTGACGGTGCACGGGCCGCGGCCGCCGGCCGCCGGCCAAGGCGACTCGCTGGCCGGCTTGGCCGACTCGGCGCAGCCTGCGAGCACGAGGACAAGAGCGAACATCGTCGCCGTAATGCGCACGGTTCCACGCTACCCACCGGCTGCGGCCGGCGGCGATCGGCCGGAGCACCTCCTGCCATACCCGCTGAGCTGGGGCGTCGTCCCGCGCCGGGGCCCACTCGGGATCCATGAGCGATCACGCTGAACGCGTTGTGTTCGGGCCACAACGGAACAGCGAAGTTTGGCGTTCGCGCACGAGTGCCGCACCCCCTGCCAGACCTACCTTGCTGATGTGGCAAACAGCCACGGCAACGCGAGTGTCGAGAGGTACGAGCCCAACATGACCACGGCAGTGACAGGCGACCGAGGCGGGTACAACTTTCTGGAGCGCGCCCAGCAGCGCAGCCCGGGTTCGATCCTGGGGCAGATGCTGACGGTGAAGCAGGCGGCCCAGCTCCTGGGCATCACCCCCGCCACGTTGCAGCGCAGGATCAAGACCGGCACCGGCCCGGCCCACTACAAGTTCGGTAACCGCATGCTGTTCAAGCGCGACGATGTCGTCGGCTACCAGGCGGCGGGCTAGCAGCCGCTCAGAAGACGGTGTAGCCGCCGTCGATCACCATCGTCTGGCCGGTGAAGTACGCCGAGCCCGGGCCGGCCAGCCATACCGCGACCGCTTCGAAGTCCGCAGGCGTGCCCCACCGCCGCAATGGAATTCTGGGCAGGATCTTGGCTTGTGCGGCCGGTGACTCCAGCAGGGCGTCGGTCATGGTGGCCTTGGTCCAGCCGGGCACCAGCGCGTTGACGCGGATGTCGTCGCGGGCCAGTTCGACGGCCAGTGCCCGGGCCATCGCCACCAGCGCGCTCTTGGCTGCGGCGTAGTGCGTGGAGTAGGCCATACCATCGCTGATCGACACGCTGCTGGTGACCACGATCGAACCACCGCCGGTGCGGGACTTCATGTGACCGGCGGCGGCCCGCACGGTGTAGAAGACACCGTCGAGATTGACCGCCATCACCCGCCGCCACTCCTCGGTGGACATGGTGTCGATGCTCGTCGGGTGCGGTCCCACGCCGGCGTTGGCGAAGCAGGAGTCCAGCCGCCCGAACTCGGCGACGACTGCCTCGAAGCCGGCAGCGACCGCGTCTTCGTCACTGACGTCGACGACAAGTGAGCGCACCGGCGCACCACCGTCGAGTTCGGCTGCGGCGGCGTCGTTCTTGGCGGCGTTGGTGCCCCAGATGACGACGGTGGCGCCGGCGTCGTGCAGACCGCGTGCCATCCCGAGTCCGATTCCGCCGTTGCCTCCCGTCACCAGTGCAACGTGTCCGGTGAGGTCGTGCCAAGCGCCCACGGCGACAGTCCTTTCCGACGCCGGCCGGAGGTAGCCGGGGCCGGAGTCAGAAGTATCCGCTGCCCGGGAGCCGCGTCCCGCGAACATGGTAGGCGCCGATCGCCTGCGCCTTGTAGGACGTCGGGTTGTGCGACGCCAGCGTCCGGATGTTGCGCCAGTGCCGGTCGAGCAGATGGGCCTGACGTACCACCGACGCGCCGCCGACGTCGAAGACCTGCGCGGCCGCCTTCTGGCCCAATGCGTCGACGACGACCTTCGCGGCGGCGGCCTGCAGGGAAGCCTCGTGCGCCAGATCCAGCTGCGGGTCGCTGCGGGCGACGTCGGCCTCGAATGCGGCCGCCAGGGTGTCGGCGGCGGCGAGCACCGTCGCCTCACCGGCGAACGCGGCAGCGGCGATCTCGCCGATCTCCCGCTGCAGCAGCGGATCGTCGGCAGGCACCGGCGTGGGCGCCCAGGCGAAGCCGCGTGCCCGCTGATGAACGTGGGCCACCGCGTCAGCCCGCACCGCATGCAGGACGCCCACGATCAGCGCCGTGACATACAACTGAAAGAAGGCGCCGGACAGATACATCGGGGGCGGCTCGCTGCCGACATCCGGTGGGGCGAACCGCAGCACCTCCTCGGCGCGCACCTCCACATCGGTGAAGTGCGCCGTGCCGGTGCCCGTCGCGCGCTGACCCATACCGTCCCAGTCGTCGAGCACGGTCACGCCCGCACGGTCGGTCGGCACCAGCGCAAGGACGGTGGAGCCGTCGGGAGCGCCGGCGATCACCTCGGCGTAGTCGGCGTAGAGGGTGCCGGTGGTGAAGTATTTCCTCCCGTTGAGCCGGAAGTTCTCCCCGTCGGCGCTCAGCGTTGTCTGCCAGGTGAATTCGCCGATGGTGGTGGAGCCCAGCTCGGTCGAGGCATTGCCGACGATCGCGCCCGATAGCGCGAGGTCGATGACACGACTGCGCTCCTGGCCGCCGAGTCGGAGTCTTTCCTCGACGTGGGCGAAGTGGCCGCGCAGGATGTGCGCGACGTTCACGTCGACCGACGCCAGCTTGATCACCACGGTGAACAGCTCGCGAAGGCTCGCGCCGCCGCCACCGTCCTCGGCGGGCACCCGCAGCGCCCCGAGTCGGTGCCGGCGAATGAGATCGATTGCCGCGAAAGGACGTTCGCCGGTGCGTTCGCGCTCGAGGGTGCCGCGCCCGATCTCGTCGAATAGCGCGGCCAGTTGGTCGGACCCGGCGGTCACGACCGAATCGGCCCGCGTCATCCGGCGACCTTCTCACTCACCTGGCGGTACTGGGCTGCCCGGTGGGTCTCCGGCAGGCGGGAGCCCCGCCCGAACAGCTTGTTGCGCAGCGTCCCCTCGCTGTAGGAGGTCTTGTAGGCGCCGCGCCGCTGCAGTTCGGGCACAACGTATTCCACGAAGTCGGCGAACGTGCCGGGGGTGATGACGTTGGTCAGGTTGAAACCGTCCACATCGGTCTCCTCGACCCACTCCTGCAGGTCGTCGGCGACCTGTGCCGGTGAGCCGACGCTGAAGCCGCCCTCGACGCCGATCGCGCGGGCGTCGATGAAGTCGCGCAAGGTCCACTGTCCCTGCCCGAACATCGTCACCGCCGACTTGAGGTACTCGTTATCGGTGATGGCGACCGGGTCGTCGAGGTCGAAGCGGGACAGGTCGCTGCCCAGCCAACCCGACCACAGGGCCAGGGCACCCTCGGGATCGATGTAGCGCCGGAACTCGTCATGGCGGGCCTGCGCATCGCGTTCGGTGGCGCCGGTGACCACGACGTGCCCGTTGACGATCTTCACGTCGTAAGGGTCGCGGCCGGCGGCCTTGGCCCGGGCCCGGATGTCGGCCACCGCTTCCTTGAGCACTTCCTTGGTGGGCGCTCCGATGAAGATGACCTCGGCGTTCTCCGCGCCGAACCGGCGGCCCCGGTCTGAGGCGCCGGCCTGGTAGAGGACGGGTGTGCGCTGGGGCGAGGGCTCGCACAGGTGGATGCCGGGCACCCGGAAGTGGCGGCGGTGGTGGCGGATCGGGTGCACCTTGTCCGGGTCGGCGTAGTGCGCGCGCGACGGGTCGGTGCCCACCGCGTCGTCCTCCCAGGACCCCTCCCACAGCTTGTAGAGCACCTCGGTGTACTCGTCGGCGATGTCGTAGCGGTCGGCGTGCGGGGTGATGGTGTCCAGGCCGTGGTTGAGCGCGGCGCTTTCGAGATAGCCGGTGACGATGTTCCAGCCGACTCGTCCGTTGGTCAGATGGTCCAGGGTCGACATCCGCCTGGCGAACGAGTACGGATGCTCGAACGAGGTTGCCGCGGTGATCCCGAACCCGAGATGTTCGGTGACGGCGGCCATCGCCGGTGCCACCAGAAGCGGGTCGTTCACCGGGATCTGGGCCCCGGCGCGCAGGGCCGCCTGCGGGCCGCCGCCGTATACGTCGTAGACGCCGAGAACGTCGGCGATGAAAAGTCCGTCGAACAGCCCGCGTTCGAGCAACTTGGCCAGGTCGGTCCAGTAGCGAAGGTCTTTGTACCGGGTGGCCTGCGACTCGGGGTGGCGCCAGGTGCCCGCCACGATGTGGGTTACGCAGTTCATGTCGAACGCGTTGAGATGGATCTGGCGGGTCACAGCAGACCTCCGCTTGCGGGTTGGTGCTCGGGGGCCGGCAGGCTGGCGAGCAGTTGACGGGTGTAAGGGTCACGCGGTGATTCGAAAATCTCTGCCGCCGAGCCTGATTCGACGACGCGGCCCTTGTTCATCACCAGGACCCGGTCGGCGACGTGATGGATGACGCCCAGATCGTGGGAGATGAACAGATAGCTCAGGCCGAGCTGCTGCTGGAGATCGGCGAGCAGGTCGAGAACCTGTGCCTGGATGGTCACGTCCAGTGCCGAGACCGGCTCGTCGCAGACGATCAGCCAGGGTTCGGGCGCCAGCGCGCGGGCGATCGACACCCGCTGGCGCTGCCCGCCGGACAGCAGCAGGGGCCGTCTGTCGAGGTGCTCGGCGCCCAGGCCGACATCGGCGAGCAGTTCGGTGGCGCGGTCACGCCGTGCCCCGGCGCTGGGATACACGTCGGCCGGTAGCGCGTCCTCGACGATGCGGCGCACGGTCCACCGGGGGTCGAAGGATCCCAGCGGATCCTGGTACACCACCGATATCCGCCGCCGCAGTGGGCGTCGTCTGGATTCGGGAATGCCGCTCCATTCGGCACCGGCCAGCCGAACCGCTCCGGCGTCGGGCTCCAGAAGCGCCAGCGCCAACCGTGCGGTGGTGGTCTTGCCTGACCCCGATTCGCCGACGATGCCCACCGTCTCGCCGACCCGGATGTCGAACGAAACGTCCTCGACGGCGGTTCGTTCCACCCCGTCGGGGCCGCGGAAGCGTTTGACGAGGCTCTCGGCGCTCAGCAGTACACCGTCGGCGGGAGGTTCGTCGCGGTGCCCGGAGTGAATCCGGTGGCCCGGCAGCGGCGAGAGCCGGGATCCCTTGCGGTGCGCGGCCGGTACCGCGCCGATCAGTTCCCGGGTGTAGGGATGGCTGGGCGCGTGTAGCACCTCGGCGACGGTGCCCTGTTCCACCAGCAGGCCCTCGCGCATCACCGCGACCCGGTCGGCGAGCCGGCTGACCACCGACAGGTCGTGACTGATCAGGATCAGACCGGTGCCGCGCTGTTTCATCCCTGCGAGCAGGTCGAGAATCTGGGCCTGGATCGTGACATCGAGTGCGGTCGTGGGTTCGTCGGCGATCAGCAGCGGCGGATCGAGTGCGATCGCCGAGGCGATCAGGGCGCGTTGGCGTTGGCCGCCGGACAACTCGTGCGGCAGCTGCCGGACACGCAGTTCCGGCTCGGGTACGCCCACCGCCGCGAGCAACTCCAGTACCCGTTCGCGGCGGCGCCGTCGGTTGCCGAACCGGTGCAGCCGCAGCGTTTCGGCGACCTCGGCCCCCACGGTGCGCAGCGGGTCCAGTGAGACCAGCGCGTCCTGCAGCACGAAACCCACGTCGCGGCCGCGCAGCCGGCGCCAGTCCCGGTCGCGGTTGTGAAGCACCGAGCGGCCACCCAGTTCGAGGCGGTCCGCCGACACCCGGGAGGCGGCGCCGGTCAGGCCCAGCAGCGCGCGAGCGGTGACACTCTTGCCCGATCCTGATTCGCCGACGATCGCCAGGCACTCGCCCGGGGCGACGCGCAACGAGACACCGCGCACCACCTCGCGGCGGGATCGGCCGGATTCGAATGCCACGGAGAGGTTGTCGACGTGGACCAGGGGAGCGGTGCCCGCCTCGGCGGTCATGTGAGCCTGCCTTCGAGTCGCTGTTGCAGATAGCGGCCCAGCACTGTCACCGACAGCGTGCAGCCGACGATCGCCAGCCCGGGGAACAGCTCCAGCCACCATGCCGTCGAAACGAAATCGCGGCCGGCGTCGAGCATGGCGCCCCACTCCGGGGCCGGCGGCGCGACACCGAGGCCCAGGAAACTCAGCGATGAGGCCCAGACGATGGACTGGCCGATCCCCATGGTGGCCAGCACGACCAGCGGCCGCATCGCATTGGGGAAGATGTGCCCGGTGATGATCTTGCGGCGGGGATGCCCGAGAGCCGTTGCGGCGCTGACATATCCGGAGTCCTTGACCGCGATGACCTGCCCGCGGATCATCCAGGCGTAGCCCGCCGCCGATCCGATGGCCACCGCCACGATCTCGGTGGCCACACCGGGGCCGAACATCGCGATGAACAGCAGCGCTAGCAGCAGACCGGGAAGGGCCAGCACAACTTCCAGGAATCTGCTGATCGCGCCGTCGGTGAACCGGCCGCCCAAACCTGCGGCGAATCCGAAGATGACCGCCGCGACCAGGGCCAGCGCTGTGGCGCCTGCGCCGATCAGCAGTGAACTGCGCGCGCCGTACACCACCCGGGTGAAGATGTCGCGGCCCGACGCGTCGGTGCCGAACCAGTGCTGTGCCGACGGACCCTGAAGGGCCGCTTCGATATTCGTGTCGTACGGCGATCCGTCGGCGAAGGCCGACGGGAGGATCGCCCAGGCCAGAACCGCGACGACATACAGCGCGGCCAGATAGACCGCAGGGCGGAAGGCGCGGCGACCCGCTATCGGGCGGCTCGATCCGGCCGCGACCGCACCGGCAACGTCGACCACCATGGTCACGCGCTCCGCAGTCGGGGATCGACGCGGACGAACGCGAGCCGCACCAGCAGGTTGGCGATCAGGTACACCGCTGCGACGAACAACGTCACGCCCACCACCACCGGCATGTCGTGGGATTTGGCCGCGTCGACGAGGATTCGGCCGAGGCCCGGCCGCACGAAGATCGACTCGACGATGACCGCGGTGGAGAACAGTGAGCCCAGCGCCCAGCCGGACAGCGTCAACCCGGGCAGCACAGCGTGGCGCAACGCGTGGCGCCAGCGCACGCCGAACTCACTCATCCCGCGGGCCCGCGCCGAGGTGGCGAAGGGCTGCTCGAGCGCCGAGGAGAACTCGTCGCGGGTGACCTGCCCGAGGAATCCGGCCAACGGCAACGCCAGGGTCGCGGCGGGCAGGATCAGACTGGCCGCGGTGCCGTCGCCGACCACCGGAAGCCAATGCAGGTGAAAGGCGAAGACCACCAGCAGCACGATGCCCAGCCAGTACTGCGGCAGGGCGGCCAGCACGATCTCCACCCCCGAGCCGACGGCGTTGAGGACGCGGTGCCGATGCGCGGTCAGCAGCGTCACCGTGACCGCGATGATCCAGGCGGCCACCAGAGCGGTGATGGTCAGGGTGAGCGTCGATCCGATCTGCTGGCCGATGATCGTCGCGACCGGCTGCTTGAGAATGTACGACGTGCCCAGGTTCCCGCGGACCAGTGCGCCGAGGTAGTCGGCGTACTGCACTATCAGTGGACGGTCGAAACCGTACTGCGCCCGGACCGCGGCGAGCTGTTCCGGCGTCGGCTTGGATCCGGCCCCGCTGAGAATCGTCTGCGCCGGGTCGGTGGGAATCAGATGCTCGGCCAGGAAGGTGAGGGTCGCGGCCGCCCACAGCACCGCGACGACCCCGAGCAGGCTACCCAGGACTCGGCGCACTCGAATGGGAGTGCGCCGAGCCAGGACAACCGATCGTGTCACCGCGCCAACCAGGCGTCCGAGAGCACCGGCTCACCCTCGGACGGCTCGATCCAAACGTCCTTGAGGTGCTTCTTGGCAACCAATCGCGTGGTCTGCGGGTAGAGACCGAGGTGGTAGGCGTTCTCGGCGACCAGCTTCTCGACGCCGCTGTAGAGCTCGGTCAGCTTCGCCGGATCGGTGGTGGAGGCGATCTCGCGTAACGGCGCGTCGATGGCGGGGTTGGACACCCACGACATGTTGTTGCCGGGTGCGAGATTCAGCGAGTCGGTCGAGTAGACGATGGACAACACCAGTGGCGTCGGGCTGTTCCAGTAGGCGCCGCCGAGCGCATCGTAGGCGTCCTTGTTGGTGAAGGCGGCGAAGTACTGGTCCTGCGGAATCGGCTTGAGGATCAGGTTGAAGCCGATCTCCTTCTCCGCGGCCTGAATATCCTGGTAGAGCGTCACATCGGTGGGCGGGCTGTCACCGGGGTCCGAGGAGTACACCAGGGTGGCGGCCAGCTGCTTGCCGTCTTTGGTCCGGAAGCCGTCACCGTCGCGCTGTGTCCACCCCGCCGCGTCGAGGAGCTGGTTGGCCTTGGCGGGATCGTGGGCGTAGTAGTCGCGCAGGTTCTTGTCGAAGTAGGGCGTCGTCGTCGACAGCGGACCGGGCTCCCAGTCGAACACACCCAGGTACGCGCTCTTGACGGCAGCCTCGGCGTTGGATCCGTGGATGAACGCCTGCCGTACCGCGAGATCGGTGAACGGCGCTCGAGTTGTGTTGAGTGCGAAGCCGTTCGGCAGTCCGGTGTGGCTGAACTCCTGCAGCACCAGGTTCGGGTCGGCCTTGAGCGCAGCGTTCTGCTGGGGCGGCGGGTTGAAGATCAGGTCGGCGCCCTGGCCCTGGACGGCGCCGAAGCGAACTGAACCGTCCTCGAGGAACTTCCAGCTGATGTGATCGAGGTAGGCGGGACCCTGATGCTTGGCGTCTGCGGGAGCCGAGTTGTAGTTGGGGTTCTTGTCCAACTCGACGCTCTGGCCGTGGACCCACTGCTTGACGATGAACGGGCCGGTGCCGACGGGTGCCTGGCAGTTCTCGGAGAGTCCGCGCGCCAGCGCCTTCGGCGACTGAATTCCGAAGAACGCTTGTGAGATCACCGGCAGGAGAGCCGAATATGGCTGCGACAGGGTGAGTTCGAATGTCGAGGGGTCGACCGCACGGGAGGACTTGTAGTAGGGACGCAGGTAGCCGGCGTCGGTCAGCGACTGCGTCTTGGGATCGAGCATGTGCTCGAAGTTGGTCTTGACGGCCGCGGCATCGAACGGTTCCCCGTCGTGGAACTTCACACCCTGCTTGAGTTTGAAGGTATACACCAGGCCGTCCGGCGACACCGTCCAGGAGTCGGCCAGCCACGGCACGACGGAGCCGTCGGGGCGCTCGGAGACCAGCGAGTCGAGGAACTGGCGGGCCACATAGGTCTGCGGCATGTCGCCGTTGTTGTGCGGATCCAGGCAGGCCGGCTCGCGATCGGCGCCGTAGACGATAGAACCGCCCTGGACGGGTGGCCCCGCAGCCTCCGAGGATGCGCTGTTGTTCGCACCACCGCAGCCGGCGAGCAGCATCATGACAGCGAATGGGACGAGGAGGGTCGTTCCTCGGCGGGCAGTTCCGGAGAAGGGCATCGCGGGGCGTTCTTTCGGTTTGGTGGTCGTTGACATCCCTGATGTCGCGATCGCCCTGGGCGGAACGCGAGTTGGATGGCTCGGTCACCATGCCGCGCCGCTAATCGTCTGGCCAGCAATCAAATCCGTGCGATTAATTCGGCGATTGTGTCCGGACGTCACCGCTGTGTGTCGCCATGTGACAAACGGCGGCGGGTCGTCGGCGCTAGATCATCTCCCGGGCGGTCAGCCACCGCATGATCGGCCAGCCCGCGAACACCGGCAGCCAGCACGTCAGCACCCGGTAGAGCAGCACTGAGGGCACGGCGATGGCCGCGGGCACACCGAAGGCGGCCAGACCACCGATCAGTGCGGCCTCCACCGCGCCGACACCGCCGGGGGTGGGGGCTGCCGATGCTAGCGTGCCGCCGACCATCGTGACGATCGTGACCGTCACAAAATTGGTGTCCCCGCCGAATGCCTCGATACTGGCCCACAGCGCGAGTGCCATGCCGAGAGTCGTTGTGGCACAACCGAGGACGATCAAAGCGAGCCGCTTGGGCTCGCGCATCAGATCGAGTAGCTCGCTGCTGACCTCCTGCAGCCTGGGCCGGATCGCGGTGTCGAGCCAGTGCCGGGCCTTCGGTACGAACAGGAAGGTGCCCAGCACGCCGAGGGCGACGCCGCCGATCAGATACAGCAGCGTGCTGCTCGGTACGAAATGCGACAGGTCGGCCGTCGCGCCTGCGGCGACGCTGAAGAAGATCAGCAGGGTCACATGGGTGATCACCTGTACCGCCTGCTGTAGTGCCACCGCGGCCGTGGCGCGCAGCGCCCCCAGCCCGGCCTTCTGCAAAAACCTTGTGCTCAAAGCCAACCCGCCGACACCGGCCGGGGTGGTGGTGGCGGCGAAGGTGTTCGCGAACTGCATGATGACGAGATTGCGGAAGCTGACCACGCCGGAGGCGCAGGCCCACAACGCCGCCGCCGCGCCGATGTAGGTCGACGCCGAGACGGCCAGGCCCAGCAGTGCCCACCACCAATTCGCGTTGCGCAGCTCGCTGAGGAAGGTCGGCACCGTGCTGATGAACGGGTAGGCGACATAGACCAGCGCCACCAGCAGCACGAGCTGGATGACCTGCTTGCGGGTGAACCGGGTGATCGTCTCGGTCTTGATCTCGTCGGCCCCGGTCTGCCGCTTCACCTCGTCGCGGACGGCCGACATCACGGCCTTGGGGTCGGTGACCGTCTTGCGCAGCCGGGCCGGCACCGCCGACTTGGTCAGCCGGCGCGAGGCGTTGAGCACGGTCTCCTTGCCCAGCGCGTCGACGGCCGCCCGCACCGCCGCCTCGGCGCCGAACCGGTCGGTCGTCGTCACCAGCAGCTGGGCGATATCGGACTGCAGCTGTTCGTCCGACGCGCCGTACTCGGAGGCGCCGAACCCGCCGAACAACGCCTTGCCCGCGTCCACGCTGATCTCGGTGAACCGTAGGTCGCCGTGCGAGATCTGATGGCGGGCAAGGACCCCCAGCGACCCCCAGATGCTAGTCACCAGGCCTTCGTCGGGCGCCTCTGCGACGGGTACCCCGCGGGCCGGGGTGTGTGCGTACAACGTCCAGCCGCGGTCGAGGGCAGCCACGGCCATCGTGGTGATGTTTGCTACGCCGAGGTCGCCGACGGCGATCGTCATCAGGGCCCGGTGCTCGACCGCCCGGCGCATCGACGCCTGCAGCGGCGCGGTCTCCGCGTCGCGCAGGATCAGCCAGCGCCAGAACTGCCGCAGCGCCCCCGCGCCGCGCTGGTTGGGACCGTACATCTCGATGACCGCTTCGGCGCCGGCGTCGGTGCGCGCCGACAGCTCCAGCGGACCGTGGCCGGCGGGGCGCACCACGGTCAGGGTATGGACCAGGAAGCCCCGCTTGGACAGCGTGCGGACGGCGCCGTCGAGGGGCACCTCGAGAGCCGGGGTGCCGACCACCCACACCACCAGCGCGCCGACGAACCAGCCCACCGCCAGGCCCAGCAGTGACCGGGCCGGGATGATCGCACTGACGACGAGGTGGATCGGCACGAAGGCCAGCAGCAGCGTCCACCACCACCGGCGCCAGCGGGCGGGCAGCCACGGCCCCGACACCGTCAGCACGGCGGCCAGCATGGCGATCCAGCGCGGGTCGTCGAGGAATTGCGACAGCGTGGTCGACAACCGCTCGGAGAAGTCGAAATGCCACTGCGGGGCTGCGATGCCGTTGCCGGTGATGGACAACGCCAGCACGGCGATGAATCCGGCGGCCCCGTATGCGCCGAGCAGCTTCCACTGCCGCGCGGCGATCAGGCCTACCAGGATCATGAACGGCAGCGCCACAATCGCCACGCCGTAGGCGAGGTAGACCAGATTGGACTGGGTGGGGGTGAGCACGCCGACGATGCCCGATACCGACTTCTCCAGGCCGACCCAGTCGTTGCGGGTGATTAGGGAACTGGTGATGACGATGGCCAGGAACAGTCCGGCCAGAGCCAGGCGCACGATGTCATTGGTGCGGCGAGTGAGCGGTTGCAGCAGCTCACCCGACACGGTGATATCGCGTCCGTCAACTCGCATCGCTGGTGATGTCCCTGCCCGCCTCGGCGCCGCTTCGTCGCGGCTGCGGCCAAACTTAGCCGACTTCGCCTCAGACGAAGCCGATGTAGCCCAGCAGCGCGGCGGCTCCGACGATGATCAGCGGGTTGGTGTTGGTCCGCACGAAGATCAGCGTCGCCACCGCGGTGATCAGGTATGCGCGCCAGTCGTGGTCGGCCGCCTTGCTCATCACCAGCGAGGTGGCCAGGATCAGGCCCACGGTCAGCGGGGCGAATCCTGTCTCGACGGCGTAGCGCAGCTTCGACTTCTGCGCTTTCTGCCAGGACACCGTGATCAGGTACATCAGGGTGGCCGCGGGGACCACCATCGCCACGGTCGCCAGGACACCCCCGGCGATCCCGCCCAGCACCCCCGCCACGCTCAGCCCGGCGGCGTAGCCGACCAGCGCCACGATGAGGATGCTCGGCCCGGGCGCGGCCTGCGAGATCGAGAAGATGTCGGCGAACTGTGAGTTCGTCATCCAGTGCTGGCCGCTGACCGCCCGCAGGTGCATTTCGGGCAACACGGTGTTGCCGCCGCCGATCGACAGCAGCGACAGCGACCCGAACAGGCTCATCAGGGCCAGATAGGTCTTCACGCGGGGGTCTTCTTACGGGGCCAGGCCCAGATGAGGCTCAGCGGGGCCAGGATGCCCAACACCTCCAGCAGGGGCCAGCGCAGCACGCCGTTGAGGACGAAGGCGGCCAGGAACAGCGCCACGGGCATCACACCGGTCAGGCATTTCTGGCCGGTCTTGATCACCATCGTCAGGGTCAGCGCGACGGCGGCGGCCGACGCCCCGTGCAGGGCGCCTTTGACTGCGGGCACCTCCTTGAACGTGAAGTACACGAAACCGAGGGTGAGGATGATGGCGACGGGGACCAGGCACAGTCCGATCAGGGCGGCGCCGGCACCGGCGATGCCCTTGAGTTTGGTGCCGACGAACACCGCGAGGTTCACCTGGTTGGCGCCCGGGACGATACGGCACATCGTCATGGCGGAGAGGAATTCTTCTTCGGTCATCCACTGCTTCTGCACCACGACTACCTCGCGTGACCACGCCGACAGCCCGCCACCGAAAGAGGCGAGCGCGATGTGGTTGAACGAGAGTGCGATCTCCAGCAGGGAGGTCTTGTGCAGGGTCGTGCCGGGCTCATTCATGGACGAGGTCCTCGTCGTGCGGAAAGTCCTCTTCTACCGGCGGTGCGTTGTCGAGTGGGTCGGGCGGCTCGTAGTGGTTGGACACCTTCCAGTCGCTGCTGAAGATCTCCTCGAGGCGGCCCACCGCGACCGGGTCGTCGGTGACGACGCCGAGTTCGCGACGGAGGTCGAAGGCGCTGCGGTCGATGTTCATCGATCCGACGAGGGCCCGCTGGTTGTCGACGATCAGGAGTTTGGCGTGCACGCGCAGGTTCTTCTGCTTGCGAACCTTGACCCCGAACCGGCGCAGCGTGCGCAGTGAGGCGAAGGTGTCGAGGATGTCCCAGTCGCTGATGCCGTGCTTGCCGCCGCAAAGGACTTTCACCTTCACGCCGCGGTCGGCCGCCGCGGCGATGTGGTCGAGGATCACCGCGTCGACGTACTTGGGGTGCTGGATGTAAAGGCGCTCTTGGGCCGTGTCGATGAAGCGAGCCATGTGATAGCGCGAATTCGAGTTACTCCACAGCAGGCCGTCGTAGTTCAGGGGGGTGAAGTCGCGGTGCTCCCAGTCGGCGTCGAACACCTCGACGATCTGGGCCACGTGGTGTGGGTCGTGGGTGATGATCCCGTAATCACGGGTCAGGGTGAAGTACTTGATCATCAGGTTGTAGGTGGCGACCATCGCGGCACTGTTGTCGACGACGATGGACTTCTCGTGTGTCACATAGAATTTCGGATTCGACCACTGCACCTCGACGCCGGCGGCTTTGAATTGCTCGTAGGTCTCGTCGTTGGCCCGGTCGCCACCTGAGCGTTGCGGGTTGAGCATCACACGTACCGCAGCGCCGGCATTCTTGCGGTCGATCACCGCCTTGATGAGGCTGGGTTCGGTGAACGTGAATTGCTTTATCAGCAGGGAAAATTGCGCGGTCTCGATGAACTCGCGGACCGGGTCGAGACCGTCGTCGGGTTCGACGATCAAACGGGGCGGGGTCGCAGGCATAGGTTTCGGATGCTAGCACCAGAGCTTTGCTGGTTAGTGAATGTTGCCTACCGCCGCAAGGATTCAGCCCGCCGGCGCCGGCGTGGCCGGACCTGGCAGGTTCTGCCCCAGCCCCGGGGCGAGATAGATACCCGGTGCGGGGGCGGTGCCCGGAAGCGGTTCGCCGAGTTGCTCGCTGGGAACCTGACCGAGCAGTGCACCGGCCAGATTGCCGTCGGAGTACATGGCGTGGATGCGCCGCAGGAAAGCCAGCCGCCCGGTACTCGGGTCGTCCGGCGTCGGTCCGATGCCCGCCGCGGTGGCGCCTTGGCCGGGCGCGGCCGGGGTGACGTTCTGGGGGAGCAGGTAGTTGCCGTTGAAGGCCCGTAGGTCCGGCGCGGCGACGGGAGTCTGGGTGCCGGGTGCCGCGGGCACCGCGTTCTGGCCGAGCAGCAGTCCCGGCGCGTAGGCCGACAGATCGGGCAGGCCCAGCGGACCGGCCGGGGCGGCGTCGCTTTGCGCCAGCACGCTGCCGATGCCCGAGCGCGCTGGGACATAACCGGCCGGTGGAGCCGGGTCGGTGACCGCGGGATCCGGTATGACCGGGTCAGCGGCAGCCGAGGGCGAACAGGCCAGCGCGGCGGCCAGGCCCAGCCCGGCCAGCACCACCGAGCCGGTGCGTCGCGTCCACATCAGGACACCGTAATACGGGTGGACAGAGCTGGTCTGCGTATCCCGGTCAGCCCGCGGGAGCGGGCGGAACCACGACCTCGGGCGGGGGCGGCAGGAACTGCTCGGGCCCGGCCGGGATGTTGGTCCCCGGCGGGGGAGCGGTGCCCGGCAGCGGTTCGCCGAGCTCGCTGGCAGGCATGCGGCCCAAGGAACCGTGCAGCAGAGCGTGCACACCCTTGAACGCATCGACCCGGGCGAACGGCCCGGCCGGCGCGTTCTCGGTGAGCAGATACGGCGATTCCATATCCGGCGTCGGCATCCGGTAGTACTGCGGGAACAGCGTCGTGGCCGGAGCGAGCGGATCGGCGCCCGTGGGCGAGGGGGCCAGATTCATCACCGTCGACGTCGGCGCCCCGATGAGCTGCGCCATGGCGTCCACCGGGTTCTGCCGGGTTTCGGTGGCGGCGGTGTACAGCGGATCCGGCGGCGGCGGGGGTGCCGCCTCACCCCCGGGCACGGGGATGGGCAAGCCCGGATCGGGTGGGGGATCGGCTGCGGCGGTGGCCGTTCCGGCCACCGCCGCAAGAACGAGCCCAGTCGCCACCATGGCGGCGATCAGAGGTCGGTCCATGCCGTTCAGAACACCTGGGTGATGCCGTAGTACGCGACGATGTCGTCGTTGTCGCTGCTGGAGCTGGTCAGCACGGCGTAGGAGCGAAGTGACGACGCACCCACGCAGTTGTCCACCTTGATGTGCACGTCACGGATGGTGACGCGAGCCGAGGTGCCCTTGAACGACTTCTTGTCGACGACCACGTTGGTCACCGTGCCGGGGCGCGGCTCGACCTCGATCTGGCCCTGGATCGGGAACGAGATGGTGCCCGGGGCGCTGAAGCCTCCGGTGCCCAGGCTGGCGTTGCCGAGGGTGGCGCCGATCGAGCCGTTCAGCTTCACCTTGTCCATCTCGACGCCGCAGCCGATCTGGTAGCCCACCTCGAGGGTGCCGCCCGCGGTTTCACCGGTGGTGGTGCCGGTGAACGTGGCGCCGACGAGCCAGTCACGTGCCGCCAGCGACGTGGTCAGCGGAGCGACCGGAAGCTGGGTCTCGTCCTTGGCCACCACCGTCAGCGTGCGACCGTCCGGGGTCTTGGCGATACCCGGGACCGAGGACGCCACCGCCCCGGTGTTGACCGGAGGCGCCGCTGCTGCGGCGGGGTCGGCGGGCGGTGCGGCCGGGTCGGGATCGGCGATGGCCGGTGCGGCGGTACCGACGGCGACCAGGACGCTTGCCGTCACTGTGGCGAATCGAAGCAACATGTCGTCGTGGCGCCTCTCTCGAGTTGTCCGGGTGGTTTCGTGTCGACGCATCAGACGGCCCTCGTCACGCCGAGGTAGGTGACGACGTCATCAGTGTTGTCGGTCGAGCTGGTGAAGGTCGCGTAGGACCGGATGAAGGACTGACCGGCGCAACCGTCGATCTTGATCCGGTAACCGGTGATCGACACCCGAGACTTGGTGCCCTTGAACGACTTCTTGCCCACCGGCACGATGTTGATGGTGCCCGGCTTCAGGTCGATCTTGATCTGTTCGGACGCCGACAGACCGAGGGTGATTGGCAAGAGGTTGCCCGAGACGAACGGGATGCCGACACCGGGCGTGATGCCGCCCGTCGTGATCGACTCGATGTCGTCCTGCGTGATGCCGCAGCCGATCTGGTAACCGGCTTCCAGCGAGCCGCCGGCCAGCTTCGTCTTACCCGAGCCGGTGACGGATCCCTCGAAGGTTCCGTCGACGAGGTACTCGCGTGACCAGGGTGAGTTGGTCAGCGAGGCGACGGGCTCAAGAGACTCGTTCTTGGCGCCGATGGACAGCTTCCAGCCGTCGGGTGTGGTCAGCGTGCCCGGTTCGGCCGAGGCGATCGGAGCGACGCCGGGTCCGCCCGGGGGCGGTGGTGGCGCGGCCTCCGCTGCGGCAGGAGCCGCATTCGGGTCGGCCGGTGGATCGGCCAACCCATTGGGTGCCGTTCCGATGGCAGTTACAAGGCAGACGCTGAGCAGCGCGGCGAATCGGTGCAACATGTCGCGGTGGGGCCTCTCGATTGAGATCTGATCGTGTCGCTCGCGCGATATGTTTCGGCCCGAAAGTGTCTAATTGGCAAACAGATAGCGAAGTCTAGGTTCCTTGTTGCAGTCCAACGGGCTTCGTCAGTTTCTGGCCGGTTTTGACGTCTCTTTTTCGCGGTAATGTCTGCCGAGCCGGTCGGGTAACCACTGATTCGAGAGGAACCGATGAAGCAGTCATTTCGCCTTCCGATAGCTGTGGGCGCAGCTGTGCTGGCAGTTCTACCAGGCCTGATGCTGGCGCCGGCCGCTGTAGCCGATCCAGCCCCCGCCGATCCGGCGTCCGGCGATGCGGCGCCGCCGCCTCCGCAGGCCGAACAGTTGATCTCGCAGGCCGAGCCGGTCTCACCCGATACCGTCGGCGCCGTCTCGACGGCCTGCCGCCAGTTCGCCGCCGCCCTGGACCTGGCGTCGTCGAACTACGAGGAGTTCGCCTACGCCACCGCCGGCAGTGGGAATGCGGTGAACTACCAGGATCCGAGCATCTCGCAGTACAACCTCCTCGGCCGGACCGCGTTGCGTGAGGCAGCTGGCGCCGCATTGGATGCCGCCGGGACACCGGGTCTGCCTGCCGCTGTCGGCGACCCGATGCGGTCCTGGTCGTTGCACGCGACGAAGCTCATCCTGGTCATGGGTCTGCGTGGTGGCGGTGACTCGCTCAACGCGGCCGCTACCGATCTCAACACCGACGCCACCAACGTTCAGATGGCGTGTTCGCTCAATGGCGGGCGTGCCTGAGCGGCAACAATTTTCGGCAATAAATCGGCCCCCCTTCCTCGGAAGGGGGGCCGATTCACATTCTGTGGACTACGGGGCAGAGCCGGCCGCTCCGCCGGTGCCACCCTTGCCGGGCTGGGGGCCCAGGCCTGAGGTGCCCTGCGTCCCGGGGCTGCCGTTGATCGCACCGCTCTTGCCGCCGGTGCCACCGTTGCCGCCCTTGCCGCCGCCGACGACGCTGACTCCGCCGTCGGCGCCGTTGCCGCCCTTGCCGCCGGTGGTGGTGCCGTTGCCACCGTTGCCGCCGTTGCCGCCGGTACCGCCGCTGATCGCGCCGAACCCGCCGGTTGCGCCGTTACCGCCGGTGCCGCCGGTCGCGCCGCCGGCACCCTTGCCGCCGGACCCGCCTGCTCCACCGTTGTTGCCGCCGTTACCGCCGATTCCACCGGTGCCGCCGTTGCCGCCAGCGGTGGTTCCGGATCCGCCGTCGGCGCCATTGCCGCCCGCGCCGCCGTTGCCCGTCAGGCCACCCGTGCCACCGGCACCGCCGGTTCCGCCGTTGCCGCCCGCACCGCCAGTGTTGGCACCGCCGGTTCCGCCGTTGCCGCCGGTTCCGCCGTTGCCCGCGATGGTGCCGCCTTGCCCGCCGGCTCCACCCGCTCCGCCGTTGCCGGCGGCCGTAGTACCGGCCCCGCCGGTTCCGCCGTTGCCGCCTGCGCCGCCCGCGGCACTGCCCCAGCTTCCGCCGGTGCCGCCTGCGCCGCCGGCACCGCCGTCGGTCCCGGTCGCGCCGGCGCCGTAGCCATTGCCGCCGTTGCCGCCCGCGCCGGCGGTGCCGCCGCCGACCAGCGGCAGGTTCGCGGCGTTGCCGCCGTTACCGCCGGTGCCGCCGGCCTTTGCGGCATTGGTGCTGGTGCTGCCGTTGCCGCCCTTGCCGCCGCTGCCGGCGAACGCGCCGGCGCTGCCGCCGTTGCCGCCGTTGCCGCCGCCGATTCCGTTACCGCCGTTGCCGCCGCCGCCGCCGAACAGGGCGCCGCTGCTGGACGATCCGGCGAACAGGCCGCCGTTGCCGCCGTTGCCGCCGTTGCCACCGTTGATATTGGCGCTGAGTGCATCGGCGCCGTTGCCGCCGTTGCCGTACAGGTAGGCGTTGCCGCCGTTGCCGCCGTTGTAGCCGTTGCCGCCGTTGCCGAACAGTCCGGCGTTGCCACCGTTGCAGGCCGACGAGGCGCACTGGGCATCAGCGGCGCTGTAGCTGTAGCCGTTGCCGAACAGCAGGCCGGCATTCGGGTGGTCGGCGGTGCCGTTACTGATGAAGATCGCAACGATGTCGGTTCCGGTGGCCGACGCCGTGGCCGAGGCCGTCACACCTTTCGTGGTGGCCGAGCCGGAGCCGAACAGGCTGCCGAGGTCGGTGCAGAAGGTCGAGCCCAGCGAGCATTCGCTGCTCGCCAGCTTGATGGCGGGAGCGGCCACCTGCGCGGAGCTATCGGTGGACGCGAGCAGGAAGCCGGCTCCCACCATCGCCGCACCGGCAACGCCGGTGGTGACGAATGCGGGTGCAGCCATGCCGCGAGCCGGCGTCTTACGGTGTTTGGCCAATTTCTTGATCCCCTTCGAGGAAGTGCTGCCGTGGGTGCGGCGGATTGTCACTGCGCATCGAATCCAAGAAGACCCGGCTTACCCGGGACTTGCTGCATTGCGGCGAACTGCCGAACATCGGGCAAACGCAAAGCGAACTCAAGTTTTCAAAAAGGGCGTCGGGAGGCTACTTGCAGAGGTTGGCGACTTTGCTGTTGGTGGCCTCGGCGTCGCGCAACCGGGCAGCCTGCTCGGGGTTGTCGTTGGTCACGCCGGCCAGCGCGTTGATCGCGATGTCCTGCAAGCCGGTGGCGAAGTCGCGAATGGCGGCGGCGAGTTCGGGGGGTGTGCCCGGGCCGATCCGGGCCAGCAGGTAGGTCCCGCCGCCGGCCATCGCCAGCCTGGCGTTGGCGGCCACGGCCTGAATCGCCGCCGGGTCGGCGCCCGCATCGGCGTGAGTCTGAATGGCCACCGCGGCCGTCACGGTTCGGAAGGCGTTGCACGCGGTGGCCTTCGCATCCGATGAGGGTGCCTCGGCGGCGGCCTTGTCGGTGCTCGGTGGTGGCCGAAGTAACGCCCAGCCGGCCGCGGCCGCGGCGATCAGGGCGACCACCAGGGCGGCCGGGGCCACCCATCGGGACGACGACCGTGGCGTTTCGGGTGTGGGGCGGGCGGTGGGAGTGTCGTCGTCCTCGACGGTCGGCTCGGGCATGGCCGCGATCCTAGCCACACCGGCCAGCAAATGGCCCAAGCGTACGATTTCGGGCGAGAGTTAGGTGCGACGACGATGACCATCCGGTCCTGGCGATTGGCCGGCCTCGCGGTGTCCGGGGTGGCATTGGCGGCCGGACTGATCGTGTCGGCACCGGCGGCCGGCGCCGACACCTGCCCGCCGGGGCATGTCAACAACCAGTACACCGATCAGTGCTACCTGCAGGGCAGCGCGCCCACCATCAACGGGGTTCCTTGTGTGGCAAGCAATCTCGGGCTGTGCAGCTCATTCCGGCAGAATCAGCAACCGCCGCGCAAGCCGTATACCTCGATCGGCTAGCTGCGCGTCAGCTTCTTGGTCATCAGCCGCTGCGTCCAGTTCGGGGAGACCTGCGACAGGCTGGCCAGGAATCGGGTCTGTCTGCCGACTGCGAAGTGCACCTTGGGTAGCAGTCGGCGGCGGCTCTGGGTTGCCGCGAACACCGCCTTGGCGACATCGTCGGGTTTCAGGTTGACGCCCAGTGACTTGGTGCTGCCGGTCTCGACGCCGTCGGTCATCGCGGTCTGGACGAACAGTGGCCACATCGCCATGACCCGGATCCCGTGCGGACGCCACTCCAGTTCCAGGGCTTCGGTGAGCGCCCGCAGCGCGAATTTGGTCGCGGAATAGGTGGCGAGTTCCGGCTGGCCGTAGAGCGCCGAGGCCGAGCACATATTGACGACCTGGGAGTTCGGCGTGTCGCGCAGGTAGGGAAACGCCACGTGCAGTCCGGTCAGGGCGCCGTAGACGTTGATGTCGATCATTCGCCGGTGTGTCGCCAGCGGAACGTCGGCGAACGCTCCTTCGGTGAGCACGCCGGCGTTGTTGACCAGGATGTCGAGCCGGCCCGAGGGGCCGGTGAATGCGCTGAGCTGCTCGGACCAGTCATCGGCGTTGGTGACGTCGAGCCGGGCGGTCGTGACATCGCCGCCGAGGCCGGTGATCTCGTCGTGTAGTGCTTGCAGGCCGGCGACGTCGACGTCGTAACCGCCCACGCGATAGCCGTTGCGGGCGAAGGTCAGCGCTGTCGCACGCCCGATGCCGGCCGCGGCGCCGGTGATGAACACGGTCGCCTGCGCGCCCTGGCCGGCCACCCTCAGACCACCTTCAACGTCGGTGTGCGGGGCTCGGGTTCCGGTGCGATCCGGTTGCTGGCCGCGCTCATTGCCGTGTCGACGCGGCTGGCCGCGGTCTGGCAGGCCACGCTGGCTTTGCGACCCAGGCCGTCGGCCTCGTCGGCGGCGTTGCGCAGGTAGGCCGTCAGCGTGACACGCAGGCGGTCTCCGGCGCGGGCCATGCGGGTGCGAACCCGGTCGTCGACCATGACGGTGACGTAGGGCAGTTCGATTCTGATCACGAGCACCTCCTGCAGGCGGTCCTTCGAATCTAGTCGAATGCCGAAGCCGACGAATTCGGCGTTGCGGGGGAGCACACCCGGAAACGTGGCACTCCAAGAACGAGAATATTATTCTCGCGCTGACCGCGACGAAGACGAAGGAGTGCCATGCCGAAGGGCTACGTCATCTTGACCGAGGAGATCAAAGACCCGGAGGGCATGAAGGCCTACGGCCGTGCCGCGGGTGCTGCGATGGGCAACGTCACGATCCTGGCCGTCGACGCCAATCCCCAACTGCTGGAGGGCAGCTGGCATGGCCACCAGACCGTGGTGCTGGAGTTCGAGTCGGTGGAGGCAGCCCAGGCCTGGTACGACTCGGACGCCTACCGGGCCGCCCGCGAACTGCGGCATGCCGCCGCCTACACCAACGCGGTGATCGTTTCGGGCTTTCCCGGCCGGTAGCTCACCAGGTGTGGGCGCGGCCCAGCTCGGCGTACCACTCGATGAGCTCAGGGTTGTCGACCGAGCGGGGATCCAGCGACACGTCGCTGTGCCCGGCCATGATCGCGGTGACCGGCACCTCGAGCTTCTTGCCGGTGCGGGTGTGCGGGATACCCGGCGCGGCGATGACGTCGTCGGGGACATGACGCGGCGACAGCCTGGTCCGGATGGCCGAGCGGATGGTGCCGACGAGTTCGTCGTCGAGTTCCCGGCCCTCGGCCAGGGTGACGAACAGCGGCATCCAGTACGCGCCGTCGGGCCCGTCGATGCCGAGGACGAAGGCCTCGGTCACGGCGTCGATGGCTTCGACGACCTCGTAGATATCGGCCGAGCCCATCCGGATGCCGTGCCGGTTCAATGTCGCGTCGCTGCGGCCGTGGATGATCAGGGAGCCGTGGTCGGTGACGGTCACCCAGTCGCCGTGGCGCCACACGTCGTCTGCAACTCCGTCGGCCCAGTCATGGTCGAAATACGCTGCCCGATAGCGTGATCCGTCGTCGTCGTTCCAGAATCCGACAGGCATCGACGGCATCGGGGTGGTGATCACCATCTCGCCCACCTCGCCGATGAGTTGTTCGCGTTTGGGCGACCAGCTGTGCAGTCCCACGCCGAGGTATCGGACGGTCAGCTCGCCGGCGATCACCGGCAGCCCCGCCGTACCGCCGGCGAACGCGGTGACCACGTCGGTGCCGCCGCTGATCGACGACACCGCGACGTGCTCGCCCACCTCGTCGTGCACCCAGTCGAAAAGCTCTGCCGGCAGCGGTGATCCGGTGCTACCGATGGTGGTCAGCCGGCTCAGGTCATGGGTGGCGCCGGGATGCAGCCCCGCCTTGCGGCAGGCCAGCAGATGGCCGGGGCTCGTCCCGAAGTAGCTGACGTCCTCGTCCTCGAGGAGCTGCCACAACCGGTCGGCATCGGGATACAGCGGGTGGCCGCTGTAGCAGACCACGGTGGATCCGCACAGCAGCCCGGCGATGCGGAAGTTCCACATCATCCAGCTCAACGCGGTGTGCCAGAAGAAGACGTCATCGGGACCGAGGTTCGCATGCAGCGCAACAACTTTGAGGTGCTCGAGCACCACCCCGCCGTGACCGTGGACGATGCCCTTGGGTCGGCCGGTGGTGCCGGAGCTGAACAACACCCACAGCGGATGGTCGAACGGCACCGGTGTCACTTCGGGGGCGACGGGCTCGGCGACCAGATCGAGGTACGCGTCGCTGTCGAGCAGCACCAGCTGCACGCCGTCGAGCAGGTCGACCAGTTCGGCGGTGTCGGAACGCTTGTCGATCCAGCGGCCGTTGAGCCGGTACCCGTCGACGCTGAACAGCACCTTGGGCTTCAGTTGTGCCAGCCGCGACGCGGCGCCCTGCGGTGCATAGTCCTGCCCGCACGCCGACCACACCGCACCGATCGCGGCCGTCGCCAGGAAGGCGATCATCGCCTCGGCCACGTCGGGAAGGTATCCGGCGACGGTGTCGCCCGCGCCGACGCCACGATGGCGCAGTTCGGCGGCCACCGCGCCGACGCGGCCGGCCAGCTCGGACCAGTCGATCACGGTGCGGCTGCCGTCCTCATCGATTCCGACGATGGCGGCTCCGGTGCGAGACGACGTGTGCCGCAGGATCTGGTCGACGTAGTTGAGCGTGACGCCGGGAAACCAGCGCGCGCCGGGCATCGTCGCGTCGGCCAGCACGCCCGCGTCGCCGGGCTGCGGGCCGCTGTGCGCGCGAACGTCGAAGTGCTCCCAGACCGCGCGCCAGAACGGGGCCGGGTGATCCACCGACCACTGCCACAGCGCCGCGTAGTCCCCGGCGGGTGCGCCGTGGTGCGCGGCGGTGGTGGCGGCGAACTCTCTCCACTGCGGTTCGGTGCCCGTGGGCCCGTCTGTGCGCGGCACTACTCTCCTCTCGTTGCCTCTACCAGCGGGTTCGGCCGAATCTGCACACGGCTTGCCCAAAACGGTATTGGCATTCTCCTAAACTGCAAGTACGGTACTCAGACGATGGACTACCAATCCCATACATCGTCGGGGATCCCGCTGAAGCCGGTGTACGGACCGGCCGACCGCTCCTGCGATCCTCCTGTGCCAGGCGAGTTCCCCTTCACCCGGGGCAACTTCTCGAGCGGCTACCGCGGGCGCTTGTGGACATTCCGCCAGTATTCCGGTTTCGGCACCGCCGAGGAATCGAACCGGCGCTACCGCTACCTGCTTGACCAGGGCGGTACGGGGCTGTCCGTGGCGCTGGATCTGCCCACGCAGTGCGGCTACGACTCCGACGATCCGGAGTACGGCGAAGAGGTCGGCCGCGTCGGCGTCGCCGTCGACACGCTGGCCGACGCCGAGATCCTGTTCGACGGCATCCCGCTGGACCAGATCAGCACCAGCTTCACCATCAACGGCACAGCGGCCATCCTGCTGGCCTTCTATGTCGCGGCCGCCGAGAAGAAGGGGGTGCCGCGCGCCAAGCTCACCGGCACCATCCAGAACGACATCCTCAAGGAGTACGCCTCCCGCGGCACCTGGATCTGGCCGCCGGAGCCCTCGCTGCGGCTGATCGCCGACACCATCGAGTTCTGCGCCGCCGAGGTGCCGCGGTTCAACGCGATCTCGGTGGCCGGTGCGCACTTCCGCGATGCCGGCGCCAACGCAGTCCAGGAGATGGCCTTCACCCTGGCTGACGGCGTCACCTACTGCGACACGGTGGTGCAGCGGGGGCGCATGACCATCGATCAGTTCGCGCCGCAGATCTCGTTCTTCTTCTACACCCACGGCGACTTCTTCGAGGAGATCGCCAAATACCGTGCGGGACGGCGACGGTGGGCCACCATCGTGCGCGAACGGTATGGCGCCGAGACGGACAAGGCGGCCATGTTCCGCTTCGGCTGTGTCTCCGGCGGTGCCTCGCTGTACGCGCCACAGGCGCAGAACAATCTGGTTCGGGTCGCCTACGAGGCGCTGGCCTCGGTGCTCGGTGGCGTCCAGTCGATGTTCACCGCGGCGTGGGACGAGCCGTTCGCCCTGCCCAGTGAGGAGTCCGCGACCTTGGCGCTGCGCACCCAGCAGGTCCTCGCCTATGAGACCGGGGTGACCCGGGTGGCCGATCCGCTGGGCGGCTCCTACTTCGTCGAGGCGCTCACCGATGCCACCGAGGACCGGATCATCGAGATCATGGCTGACCTCGAAAGGCACGGCGGTATGGTGCGCGCCATCGAGGACGGCTACCTGCAGGGGCTGATCGCCGACGAGGCCTACAAGATCCACCAGGAGGTCGAGTCGGGCGAGCGTCCGGTGGTCGGGGTGAACAAGTTCGTCACCGACGAGGCTGCACCCGACATCGACACCTACGAACTCGACGCCGAAGGCCGGGACCTGCAACTCAAGCGGCTCTCGCAGGTCAAGGCCGAGCGTGACCCGGCAGCTGTCGAGGCAGCACTGGCCGCACTGTCGCGGGGAGCCGAAGGGGATGAGAACCTGATGCGCCGGCTGATCGACTGTGCGAACACGTATTGCACTGTGGGCGAGATGGTTTCGGCGCTCAAGGCAGTGTGGGGCGAGTTCCAGCAACCGGTGGTGTTCTAGTTGACCGCACGCATTCTCGTCGCCAAGCCCGGTCTCGACGGGCACGACCGCGGCGCCAAGATCGTCGCGCGGGCCCTGCGTGACGCCGGGTTCGAAGTGATCTACACCGGAATCCGGCAGCGCATCGAGGACATTGTGTCGATCGCCCTGCAGGAGGACGTCGCGGTGGTCGGCCTGTCCATTCTGTCCGGCGCGCACATCGCACTGACCAAGCGGACCGTTGACGCGCTGCGCGAGGCCGACGCGGGGGATATCGCCGTCATCGTCGGCGGGACGATCCCGCAGAGCGACGTGCCGAAGCTGACCGAAGTCGGTGCGGCCGCAGTGTTTCCGACCGGGACGTCGCTGGACGACCTGGTGCGTGACGTGCGTGCGCTGACCGAGAAGGCGGGGGAGGCCGAATGAGACTCGGCGTGATGATCGGTGCCGAGCGCGGCGATATGGCGCGCAAGGTCACCAAGCTCCTCGAGGACATCGAGTGGGCCGAGTCCGCAGGCTTCGACACCGCGTGGATGCCGCAGGTGCCCAATGACTTCGACGCGCTGACCATGGTGTCGCTGATGGGCAACCGGACCAGCCGCATCGAACTGGGCACCGCCGTGGTGCCCCTGCAGGCGCAACACCCGGTCGCGCTGGCCCGCCAGGCGCTGTCGGTACACGCTGGTGCCGGCGGGCGGCTGGCGCTGGGGGTGGGACCCTCGCATCACTGGATCGTCCACGACATGCTGGGCCTTCCCTACGAGAAGCCCGCCGCCTACACCCGCGACTACCTCGAGGTGCTCAACACCGCGCTGGCCGGCCCGGGCGACGTCGACGTCGAGAACGACACCTTCAGTGTGCACAATCCGACTGTGCTGGGCGCAGATCCGCCGCTGCCCGTGCTCGTCGCCGCACTCGGTCCGGTGATGTTGCGGATCGCCGGCGAACTCACCGACGGCACGGTGCTGTGGATGGCAGACGAGCGGGCGATCGGCGACCACATCGCCCCGCGCATCACCAAGGCCGCCGAGAACGCCGGGCGCAAAGCGCCGCGCATCGTCGCCGGCATCCCGGTGTGCCTGTGCGCGAACTCCGAGATCGAGGCCGCCAAGGCACGTGCCAACCGCATCCTGGCCGAGGCCGAGACGTCACCGAACTATCAGAAGCTGCTCGACCGCGGTGACGCCCGCGACGTCGGGGACCTGACCGCAGCCGGTGACGAGGACGCCATCCTGGCGCGGTTCCGGTCGTTCGCCGACGCCGGGGTGACCGACCTGTCGGTGCGGCTGCTCCCGATCGGGGAGACCCGCGACGAACTGATCGCCTCGAAATATCGGACCCGCGAGGTGATTTCGCAGCTGGCTGCCGAAATCCGATGAGCGGGCCATTGGCGGGTATCCGCATCGTCGAAGTCGGCTCCATGCTGGCCGGGCCGTATGCCACCATGATGTTGGCCGATCTCGGGGCCGAGGTCATCAAAGTCGAGGCGCCCGGCGGTGAGATCTCCCGCCAGGTGGGCGACAGTTACTTCGCCAGCCTGAACCGCAACAAGCGCAGCATCTGCCTGGACCTCGGTTCCGAAGCGGGCCAACGCACACTCGGTCAACTGGCCGCAGACTCACACGCGCTGCTGGTCAACATGAAACCGTCGGTCATCAAGAAGCTCGGCCTCACCTACGAGGCGCTGCGCCGGCACAACGAACGCATTGTCTGCGTGGCGATCACCGGATTCGGGCTCGACGGCGGCGACTACCCGGCCTTCGACTACGTCATCCAGGCCGCCACCGGGGTGGCGGCGATGACCGGCGATCCGGACGGGCCGCCTGTGCTGCCGGGCTATTCGTCGGTCGACAACTCCACCGCGCTGACCGCGGCGCTGGGCCTGCTGGCGATGATCGTGTCCGGCCAGGGCGGGCAGGTCGAGGTGTCGCTGCGCGACGTGATGCTCTCTCAGCTCAACTACAAGGCGTCGGCCTATCTCAACGACGGCGTCCACCCGCGCCGCCACCCGTTCGGGGCGCACTCGTTCTACGTTCCCGCCCAACTGTTTCCGACGGCCGAGGGTTACCTGGCGCTGTTCATCACCCACGACGGGTTCTGGCGGTCGTTCGCCGCCGAGGCCGGTATCGAGGGATTCCCGACGATGGCGCAGCGATCGGCCCGGCGCGACGAGGTCCTCGATATCGTCACCCGCGCCCTGGCCGGTGACACCGCGGCGGGCTGGGAAGCGCGGCTTCGGCCGCTGGGCATTCCGGCGGCCGCGGTGCGGTCGCTCCCGGAGGCACTCGAGGCCACCCCGGATGCCGTGGTGTCCGCGGGCGAGTACCGGCTGGTCGCCAGCCCGGTCAAGGTCACCGGCTACCGGCCCGACTACCGGCCGCCGCCGCGACTCGACGAGTTCGGCGCCGCTCAGTCGTCGTAGGTGACGGCCACCGATGTCTCGGGGACGCCCTGGCAGGTCAGCACCAGTCCGTCGGCGACCTCGCCGGCGTCGAGCACGTCGTTCACCCGCATGGTCACCCGGCCTTCGGTCACCGTCGCGATGCAGGTTCCGCAGTTGCCCGCTTCACAGCTGTAGGGCGGGGTGAGGCCGCCGCGGCGGGCGCACTCCAGCAGCGTCTCGCCCGCGGTCACCGGAAGTGTCACGGTGGCGCCGTCGAGCGTGATCGTCGCCGTGGTGCCGACGGTATCGGCAGAGGGATTGTCAGCGGGAACGGACACCGCGCCCCGGATTCCGCTGTCCGACGTCATTCACCTGTCTCCTCCCGTGGCGCATTGTCATTCTACCCAGACGAGAATACAGTTCTCTACTGGCGATAGTATGTTCTCGTTTCCGATATGTCGATGGAGTTGGCACCGAACCATGTGCGAGTGGACCGCACCATGACCGACACGACGGTACTTGCGTTCGAGGATCGCACATACACACGCTCTCAGCTCGACGCCGAATCCGCCGGTCTGGCCGGGACTTTGGCCCGACGAGGTGTCCGGGCCGGCGGGCGGGTGGCCGTGATGTCCTCGAACCGACCGGAATTCGTCGTCGCCGTCCAGGCGATCTGGCGGCTGGGGGCCGCGGCGGTGCTGCTCAGCCCGGCCTGGAAGACCGCCGAGGTCAGCCATGCGTTGGCGGTGACCGCCGCCGGCCACGCAGTTGGTGACAGTCCGGTACTCGCCGAGCTGATGCCGATGGTGCACCTCGACGACCCGATCGTCGCGGCCGACGCGCAGCCTGCGACACCGGATCCCGACACCGATGCGGTGCTGGTCTTCAGTTCGGGAACCACCGGTATGCCCAAGGCGGTTCGCCATACCCACCGCTCGCTGTCGGCCGCTGTCCGGCATTGGCGCACCGCATTGGGTGTGACAACGACCGATCGCATGCAGGTCGTCACGCCGCCGTCGCACATCCTCGGTCTGCTCAACATCCTGACCGTCCTCGATGCGGGGGCCTGGATGCGTCTGCACCGGCGCTTCGACATCGATGCGATGTTGCGGCACATCGCCGAGGACCGCATCACCATCGAGATGGCGGTCGCCCCGATCGCGCTGGCGATCGCGTCGCACCCGGACCTGAAGAACTACGACCTGTCCTCGCTGCGCTACATCATGTGGTGCGCGACGCCCGTCACCCGCAGTGTCGCCGACGAGGTGACTGCCAGGACCGGCGTTGGCTGGATATCGGCCTACGGCACCAGCGAGGTTCCGGTGATCGCGTGCTGCCCACTCGGCGAGCCGCGACTGGACACCGTCGGGAGGCCCGTCCCCGGCGTGGACGTCCGTATCGCGGACTCCGGTGAGATCCAGGTCCGTTCGGAATCGGCCATGGCTGGCTATCTTCCGGACAGCGAGACGGCCGCGGTGCTGCGCGACGGCTGGTACCGGACCGGCGACATCGGCCATCTCGACGATTACGGCTGGTTGCGCATCACCGACCGGCTCAAGGAGATGGTCAAGGTGCGCGGTTTCCAGGTCGCGCCCGCCGAGGTCGAGGCGGTGCTGCACGGCCATCCGGCGGTGCGGGACTGCGCGGTGTTCGGCGTTGCCGACGGACTCGACGGCGAGGCGGTGATCGCCGCCGTGGCCACCGCGCACCCGGTGACCGCCGACGAGCTGACGGACCTCGTCGCCGAACGGCTGGCCTCCTACAAGCGCCCCCGCGACATCGTGTTCGTCCCCGAAATCCCGCGCCTGCCTTCAGGTAAGGCGCTGCGGCGAGTTCTGAAGGAGCAGTATGGACGTACGTCTCACCGATGAGCAACAGCAGCTGCGTGACGCGGCGGCCAAACTGGCCGACGACCTCGGTCTGGGCTCGGTTGCCGACCTCGACGACGAGATCCGGCGGGCGCGGCTGGACAAGACCGTCGAGTCCACCGGCTGGCGCTGCCTGCGCACTGACGGTGCCTCCGGTGTCGAGGTGGCGATCGTGGCCGAGGAGTTCGCCCGCGGCCTGGTCGATGTCCCGTACCTGGGTCCGGTTCTGGCCGACGATCTGCACCGGCTGCTCGGCCGGGCGCCGCAGCGGGCCGAGACCGGGCGCGGCGGCGTCGATCTGACGGGAAGCCTTGCCGGAGTGGTCGAATCGCCGCCTGAGCTGGCCGACCTCGGGGATGAGGACGCCGACCGCTGGTACGCGCTGGCATTGACGGTGACGTCTGCGGAGCTGGTGGGCGCCGCGCGCGGTGCGCTCACGCTGGCCACCGAGTACGCCAAAGTCCGCGCACAGTACGGCGCGACGATCGGTTCCTATCAGGCGGTGGGGCACCTGCTCGCCGAGGGCCTGGCTCTCATCGAGGGCTCGGTCAGCGTGCTGCGGCACGCGGCCTGGGCGGTCGACGAGCTACCGTCGTGCGAGGCGGTCGAGGCAGCCAAGGTCGCCAAGATCTATTGCGCGCGCGCCGCTTTGACGGTGTGCGAGACGTCGATCCAGGTTCATGGTGGTATCGGCAACACCTGGGAATGCCTGGCGCACGTGTACCTGCGCCGGGTGCTGGCCGTCACCGAGACATGGCCAGTCAAGCTGAAGGAGTTGACCATTGGACTTTCGTGACTCGCCGGACGAAGCGGCCTTCCGGGACCGGTTGCGCGGCTGGCTGACCGAACAGAAGGGGAAGTTCCCGACGTCCGGTGACGCCTACTGGGCCAAAGCGGGGGAGTGGCATCAGGCCCTCTACGCGGCCGGCTTCTTCGGTACCTCGTGGCCGACGAAGTATGGCGGACAGGACCTTCCGCCGGTGTTCGACGTCATTGTCGACGAGGAGATCGCCAAGGCCGGGGCGCCTGCCCGGCCCAGTCTCGGTTACCTGGTGGTGGGGCTCAGCGCGCATGGCAGCGAGGAACTGCGCGAACGGTTCCTGCCTGGGATGATCAACGGTACCGAACGCTGGTGCCAGGGCTTCTCCGAGCCGGGGGCCGGCTCCGACCTGGCGTCGCTGAGCACCACCGCGACACTCGACGGCGACGAGTACGTCATCGACGGCCACAAGGTGTGGACCAGCTACTCCGACGTCGCCGACTGGTGTCTCGTGCTGGCCCGCACCGACAAGAGTGTGGCCAAGCACAAGGGCATTTCGGCGTTCATCGTCTCGATGCACCAGCCGGGTATCGTCCAGCGGCCGTTGAAGATGATCAGCGGTGTCACCAAGGAGTTCGGCCAGGTCGAGTTCGACGGTGCCCGGGTGCCGGCGGCGAACATGGTGGGCGCGCCGGGTGACGGCTGGAAGCTGGCGATGACGGTGGTCAGCCACGAGCGGGAGCCCTCCACACTCGGCTTCTCCGCGCGGTACGGAAAGCTGGTGCGGCAGTTGGCCTCGCGCGTCGACGGTGAGGTTCCCGACGAGTTGTCCTGGGCGTGGGTGCAGACCGAGATGCTGCGGCTGCACGTGCGCCGGCGGCTCTCCGAGCAACTCGACGGGCTCAAGCACGGCCCCGACGGCTCACTGGACAAACTGTTGATGACATGGACCGAGCAGGCCGTCGGACATGCCGCACTGGCCACCGTCGGCACCGGCGACGAGGAGTTGCTCGGCGCCTACCTCTACAGCCGCGCCCAAAGTGTCATGGGCGGCACATCGCAGATTCAGAAGAACATCATCGCGGGCCGGATATTGGGATTGGGGATTTAGCACATGTACGACATGCCAGACGAAATCGAGGTCACCGCCGACGGCCCGCTGCGCATCATCACGCTGAACCGGCCTGATGAGCTCAACGCCGTCAACGACCCGCTGCACGTGGGGCTGGCCAAGGTCTGGGAGGCGCTCAACGAGGACGCCTCCGCGCGGGCGGCCGTCATCACCGGAGCGGGCCGGGCGTTCTCGGCGGGTGGCGACTTCACCTACCTCGACGAGCTACGCAACGACGAGGCGTTACGGCAGAAGACGATCAAGCATGGCCGCGATCTGGTGATCGGTATGGTTCGCTGCCGCGTCCCGGTGATCGCGGCTGTCAACGGACCGGCCGTCGGGTTGGGGTGCAGTCTGGCTGCGCTGTCTGACATCGTCTACATCGCCGAGACGGCGTTCTTCGCCGACCCGCACGTGCAGATCGGCCTGGTTGCCGCTGACGGTGGCCCGCTGGTGTGGGGCTCGCAGATCAGCCTGTTGCAGGCCAAGGAGTTCGCGCTCACCGGCGTGCGGATCAAGGCCGAGCGCGCGGTCGAGCTGGGGTTGGCGAACCATGTTGTGGCCGATCCGCTGCCCGAAGCGATCGCGTGTGCGAAGAAGCTGATCGAGCTTCCCCAGCAGGCGGTCGAGGCCACCAAGCGGCTGATGAACATCCAGCTGGAGAAGTCGGTGCTGGCCTCACTGGACTACGCGAACCTCGCCGAATACGTGTCGTTCGGCACCGCCGACTTCAACCGGATCGTCGACGGGCTGATCGCCAAGAAGTAGCTCGCGACAGTAACGCCACGGCGGAATTCCTCGGGAATTCTCGCCGTGGCGTTACTGTCGGCGGCCTTATTTCGGCGGGAAGCGCAGCGCGCCGTCGAGGCGGATCGTCTCACCGTTGAGGTAGTCGTTCTCGGCGATCGACAGCGCCAGGCGCCCGTACTCGTCGGAGCGGCCCATCCGTTTGGGGAACGGGACCTGCGGACCCCAGTAGGCCTCCAGCTGGTCGGCGGCCTTGCCGTAGGCGGGGGTGTTGATGGTGCCCGGTGCGATCGACATCACCCGGATGCCCAGCGGCGAAAGATCGCGCGCGGCAACCAGAGTCATCGACACGACACCACCTTTGGCGGCGGCGTACGGCAGCTGGCCGATCTGCCCTTCGAACGCGGCGATCGATGCGGTGTTGATGATGACACCGCGCGCGCCGTTCTCGTCAGGCTCCTGACGCGCGAGAGCGGCCGCGGCGTGCCGCATGACGTTGAACACCGCGGTCAGATAGAAGGTGATGGTCTTGGTGAACGCCTCCAGTTCCATCGGGGAGCCGTCTTTGCCCACCAGCCGGCCGCCGCCTGCCGGCCCGCCGTGGGTGTCCACCGAGATGCGGAACGGACCGAGGGCTTCGGCTGCGGTGATCGCGGCGTTCACGTCGGCGTCGTTGGTGACGTCCGTGCGCACATAGGGGATACCGAGTTCGGCGGCGAGCTCCGTGCCCTTCTCGTCGGCGAGGTCGGCCACGACGACCTTGGCTCCGGCCCCGTGCAGGCGACGCACCGCCGCCTCGCCGAGACCGCCCGCACCGCCGAAGACGACCGCGGAGCTACCACTGATCTGCATAGCAATTCCCCTTCTTGCAACTAAGACTCTCAACTTGAGAGAATACTATTCTCAGACCGCCTCGATCGGTCAACCGACTAGGAGAACCCGTAGCGTTGCCTGCCATGGAGGTCGCCGAGCTCATCACCGCCGCCCGCGCCGGGAACACCCGCGCCGTGGGCCGGCTGCTGAGCCTGGTGGAGAGCAGCCGCCGCGACGAGGTGCTCGCCGAAGTCGGCCCGGTGGCGCTGCCGGTGATCGGGGTGACGGGACCGCCCGGGGCGGGCAAGTCGACGACGATCGCAGTGCTCGTTGCGGCGTATCGCGAACGCGGACAACGGGTTGCGGTGCTGGCGGTCGACCCGTCCTCGCCCTACAGCGGCGGTGCGTTGCTGGGTGACCGCATCCGCATGGCGGCCCACATCAACGACCCCGACGTGCTGATCCGCTCGGTGGCCACCCGCGGGCACCTGGGCGGGCTGGCGGCGGCCGTACCGGCCGCCATCCGTCTGCTCGGCGCGCTCGCCTACGACGTGGTGCTGGTGGAGACGGTCGGGGTCGGCCAGTCCGAGATCGAGGTCGCCGCGCTGGCCGACCCGACGATCGTGATCCTCAACCCCGGCGCCGGTGACGCCGTTCAGGCGGCCAAGGCCGGCCTGCTCGAGGTCGCCGATCTGGTGGTGGTGAACAAGGCCGACCGCGACGGCGCCGCCCAGACCGTGCGCGACCTCAAGTTCGAAACCCACGTTCCGGTGCTGACCCTGATCGCGTCCCGGGGGGAGGGAGTGCAGGAGCTGGTCGAGGCGATCGAGGCCCATCGGCGCGCCGACACCCCGGCCCGTCGCGCTGCCCGGGCCCGGGCTCAGGTGCTGTCGCTGGCACAGAGCCGGCTACAGGCCCACCCGGCACTCGAGGAGCTGGCCCAGGCGGTGGCCGACGGTCGCTGTGATGCCTACAGCGCCGCGGAGACGCTCATCGCGAATTAGTTCGGAAATCGGCTATCGTCGACCGCGAATCGCGTTCTCAGTTCACTGCTTGGCGAACCCTTGCGAGCAGAATGCCCAGACTTCGTCCCCGGTGATCGGGCTGTGATTGTTGTCGTCGTCGGGCACACCGCTGGACTGGGCGATGAACATGATGGTCTGCATCGTCATCGCCGCGAGCCGCTTGGGGTTGGCGTCGGCCCGCAGTTCGCCCGCCGCCCCCGCCTCTTCCATGAGTTCGGTGAACAGCGCGATCAGCGGTGCGTGCGCGACCTTGACCTCGGTGGGGTGTGAGATCAGCAGTTGCGGTGCGAAGTCGGTGAACAGCGGCCGGCGGGCCGCGGGGTCGGGCCGGGAGAGCTCGAAGAGCAGCGTTACCGCCACGTTCAGGCGTTTCAGCGGGTCCTTCTGGGCTGATGTGGCGGCGCGGATCTGGTCGGCGGCGCGGCTGAGTGCGTCTTCGAACAGCGCCAGGAGCAGCTCATGCTTCCCGTCGAACTGCAGGTAGAAGCTCCGCAACGACTGCCGCGACCGATCCACCACTTCCTGGACGGTGAAGTCGGTGCTGCCCTTCTCGGTGATGATGGCCTGCGCGGCGTCGAGAAACCGCTGCACACGCTGGCCGGCCCGCACCTTGGCGGTCCTGATGGACCGCTCGACGGCGCGCTGCTTCCAGGCGGGTTCTCCGCTCGGGCTGTTCACTGCAGGGCTCGAAACGAGCTGGCGCCGGCGGTTCGGGTGTACCTCACGGTAAGAGAGTACTACTCTCAGGCGCGAGAATTACGTTCTCAAGGCCAGACCTGGCGAAATTTTCTGCTGCCCGGCGAGTCTAACCGCCAATTACGCCTTACAGGTCATGACGTGCATCACAAATTCACCAGCCGTGGCGCATACCCGGCCGCCCGCACCACGGCCCCGGCCTCGCGGGTCAGATCCCGTGCCGAGCCCAGCAGACCGTCGAGGATCATGACCCGTTTCACGTGCCGGTGCAGGTCGTGCTCGGCGGTGAACCCGATCCCGCCCATCACCTGCTGGCAGTGTTTGGCCGCGGTCAGTGCCGTCTGCCCGGCGGCCGCCTTGGCCAGCAGGCAGCCGAGGTCGTCGGCGGCCACTCGCAGGGTCGCCTCGGCGCCTTCGATGGCCACCAGCGTCTCGGCCAGCCGGTGCCGCACCGCCTGGAAGGACGCAATCGGCCTGCCGAACTGGACCCGGTCCACCGCGTGCTGGCGGGCCAGGGTCAGCATGGCGCGGGCCGAACCCACCAGCCACCAGCCCAGGGCAACCCGCCCGGCGGCCAGCGGCACGGACTCGCCGTCGGCCACGGCCCGCACCGGCAGCTCGTCGTCGATCACCTGGCCGCCCGCGCCCGCCCGCTCCCACACCACCCAGCGGCCGCCGGTGAACGGGAGGGGCACGGTGCCGCCGGCGGGCTTGCCCGCGGCGTGCAGCACGACGTCGTTGAGGACACCGGCGTGCGTGCCCGTCTCACCGAGCAGACGGAACACCAGGGCAGCGGCCTCGGCGGGGATCTCGGTGAGCATGTCGAGCCAGCCGAGTTCGGCCAGGGTGTCCTCGACGTTGGGGCATCCGGCGTCGGCCGCGGCGGTCATGGTCTTGTGCAGGGTGTCGGCAAGCATGCCGAGTTCTCCGTCGTCCACGTCTCACTCCTTCCCGAGGTCGAGAAGCCGGCGGGCGATGATGTTGCGCTGGATCTCGGCGGTGCCGCCGTAGATCGTCGCCGAGCGCGAATAGAGAAACTCTGGGCGCCAAGGACTTTCGTCGAGCTCCAGGACACCGGGCAGCAGGTCGCGCGCGGTGTCGTAGAGGCGCTGTTCGGCCCCGGCCAGCAGCACCTTGTCCACCGAGGTCTCCGGCCCGAGTTTGGCCCCCTCGGCGAACCGCCGCTGGGTCTGCGCCGACGTGGCGCGCACGGTGTGCAGTGCCAGGTAGGCTGCGCCGATCTCGGCGTCCGATGCATCAGGCGCCTGGGCCACCAGGCGATCGAGCCGGGTGTACAGGTAGGCGATGCGCTGCCAGAAGCAGGTCGAGCGTTCGAACGGCAGCAGGTCATTGGCCAGTTGCCAGCCGTCGCCGGGATTGCCCAGCATGCGTTCGCCCGGTACGACGACGTCGTCGAAGTACACCTCGCAGAACTCGTCGACGCCGTGCATCGTGCGCAGCGGGCGCACCGTGACGCCGGGGGAGTCCAGGTCGACGAAGAACGCGGTGATGCCCTGGTGCTTAGGGGTATCCGGCGATCCGGTGCGGGTCAGCAGGACGCAGCGTTTGGAGAACTGCGCGAAGCTCGTCCACACCTTCTGGCCGTTGACCACCCAGTGGTCGCCGTCCTGGACGGCCCTGGTGGTCAGCGACGCCAGGTCGCTGCCGGACCCGGGTTCGGAGAACCCCTGGCACCAATGCTCCTCGCCACGCAGGTACCGCGGCACCATCTGCGCCGCCAGTTCCGGCCTGGCGTAGGAGATCAGCGTGGGCACAAGGACTTCCATCATCGAATACGGGCCTGGCTCGGCGAGGCCGCGGCCGAGGATCTCCTCGGCCACCACCAGGCGCATCACGGCCGTACCGCCGAGGCCGCCGACCTCGGTGGGCCAGCCGTAGCGCATCCAGCCCGCGTCGTAGAGCTCGCGGCGGACCCGGCTCATCTGGTCGATGTGTCCGGCCAGGGAATGGTCCGGGCCGGGAGTGAGGTCATGCTCGGCGAGCCAGCTCTGCAGCCCGGCGCGGAATTCGTCGACCGCCATGGGGGATTCGGTCACGGTGCCGTCCGTCATCCGCCGGCGGGCCGCCCGATCGCGTGCGGGCGACCCGAATCGTGTTCGCCGCTGCGCCGGATGAACGTCATCGCCCGGGTGCGCAGCCGCCAGCCGTCGGCGGTGCGCACATAGGTGTCGCGGTAGTAGCCGATCCGCATGTCGTGGGCCGAGTGCTCGATGAAGCACAGCGGCTGGGTGCCGGTCGCCGCGTCGGGATCGTCGCGGTCGAACTCGATCAACGACTCGCCGGTCATGAAGAGCCCCTTGGGGGCTGCCTCGACGAGAACCGGGAACCGGGACAGCGAATACGTCTCGCCGAAGGCGCTGTAGGTGCCGTCGTCGGTGAACACCTTCACCAGGCCGTCGACGTCGAGTTGGGTGATGGTCACCGCGTAGCGGGCCAGTAGCTGCTGGATCTCGACGATGTCGTCAGTCCGTCTTGTGGACATGGACTTTCCCGCCTTTCATCACGAAACGCACGTTCTTGGTCACGGTGATGTCGGCCAGCGGATCGCCCGGCACGGCGATGATGTCGGCCAGCAGCCCCTCGGCCAGCCGGCCGCGGTCATCGGCGTTGATCAGCTCGGCGGCGGTCACCGTGGCCGCCCTGAGCACCGCCGCCGGCGGTAGGCCCCACTCGACGAGTGTCACGAGTTCATCGGCGTTGCGGCCGTGCGGGATCGCCGGCGCGTCGGTGCCGACCGCGATCTTCACCCCGGCCTCGTAGGCGGCCTTGATCGAGGTGCGCGCCTTGGGGAACATCTCGGCGGCCTTGGCCTGCAACACCGGCGGCGCCTTGGAGACGTCCATCGCCTCGGCGAGGCGGCGGGTGCTCACCAGGAAGGTGCCGTTGTCGACCATCATGGCGATGGCCTCGTCGTCGATGAGGAACCCGTGCTCGATGCAGTCGATGCCGACCCGCACCGCATGCTTGACCGCGTCGGCGCCGTGCGTGTGCGCGGCCACCCGCAACCCGCGGCGATGCGCCTCATCGACGATCGCCGCCAGTTCCTCATCCGAATAGTGTTGCGCCCCAGCCGCACCGGTCAGCGACATCACCCCACCCGAGCAACAGACCTTGATCACCTCGGCGCCGTGCTTGATCTGGTAGCGCACCGCCTTACGGATCTCGTCGACGCCGTTGGCGATGCCCTCCTCGACGGTCAACTCGAGCACGCCCGGCATGAACGCCGCGAACATCGTCGGGTCCAGGTGCCCGCCCGTGGGGGTAATCGCGTGGCCCGCGGGCACGATTCGCGGACCGTCGATCAAGCCCGCCTCGATGGCCTTGCCCAGCGCGACGTCGAGCAGGTAGCCGCCCGTCTTGACGAACAGTCCGAGGTTGCGCACGGTGGTGAAGCCCGCGTGCAGGGTTCGGCGGGCATTGCCCACCGCGCGCAGCACCCGGGTCGGCGGGTCGTCCTGAACCTGTGACAGGCCTGGGTTTTCACCCCGGCCACCCATCAGGAGGTTGACCTCCATGTCCATCAGACCCGGCAGCAGGATGTTGTCCCCGAGGTCGATCAGCTCGCCTTCGTCGGCGGTGCCGCCCAGGCCGACGATGCGGTCGCCGTCGACCTTGACGATGCCGGGCCGCACGACCCGGCCCGCCTCGACGTCGACGTAGCCCGCGGCCTTGAGCGTGATCAGCGATGAACGCTCCGGCACCCTCAGACCACCGGCTCCCGGACGATGGTGACCCAGGCCGCGCCGCTGTCGAGAACGCGGGGCTGTTTCCAGACCTCCACCGGGAACGACACCATCACCACCGACTGCATGAGGTGCATCAGTCGCTTGGCGTCATCGGGCATGTCGTGCAAGGGAAAACGGGCATCGAGGTACACCATGACCTCTTCAAGCCGCGCCGTCCCGGCATCGTAGAGATCCTGCATCTCGGCCATCGTGGCGGACAGCCGCTTGGCGTAGCGCTCCGGCTCGGTGGCCAGGATCCAGTCGCTGAACCGCTCCAGGTCGGCGAACTCCGCGGGCAGCAGACCCGTGGTCGTGGTTTCAGACATGTGCGACGCTCCCGTTGGTCTTCTCGCCCGACGCTATCGTGCTCTGCTGGTATTCATCGACGTATTTGCGTGCGGTGTGGTGCAGATGCCGCAGCAGGATCTCCTGATCGCACAGCGGGAAATCGGTGACCGCCCGGGTGCCGATCTGGGTCTGGGTGGCTTCCAGGGTGTTGGCGTCCTGCAGTGCGTACTCCTTGAAGGTCACCGCGGCCAGCTCCTGGGACAACCGCTGCCGAGTGTTCTTCGGCGGCACGAAATAGAGGTTCGCCTCGAAGATGTGCTTGTCGACGTCGGTCGGCCAGTAGTTGTAGGTCAGGTACCACCCGGGTGCCCACAGCAGCAGGGTGAAGTTGGGGAAGAACTCGAAAGAGTCCTGGCCCCATGTCTTCTGGCGGGCGGGATTGACAGCGGGGGGCAGCTCGTCGGGCAGGATGCCCTTGATGTCGGGCCGGTCCCACGGGCCGAACAGGCCGCTGTGCAGGATGCGTTCGATCGGCTTGACCATGTTGAGGTCCTTGGGCGGGCTCATCCCACCCCAGGACGAGATCATCGAGTGCTGACCTTTGATGTCGTAGTGCAGTGCCTCGAAGCCGACCTTGGCCAGCTTCTCGGCCTCCTCCTTGGTCGCCTGCTTCATGTGCAGCACGGGCGCGTGGTAGAACTCGGTGAACGCGTCGATGAACAGCTTCCAGTTCGCGTTGATCTCGGCGGTGTAGCTGTAGACCTCGGTCATCTCGTGGAACGGATAACCCTCCAGACCCTTGGCGAAGTCGCCGAGGTAGTCCCGCAGCGGCTCGGCGTCGTCGTCGAAGTTGACGAAGATGAAGCCCTCCCACACCTCGCAGCGCACCGGCTTGAGCGGGTAGTCGGCCTTGTCGAGGTCGAAGAACTCGTCTTCCTGCTGGACGAATGTCAGCTTGCCGTCCAGGCCGTAGCGCCAGGCGTGATACTTGCAGGTGAACTGGCGGCAGCTGCCGGAGACCTCTTGGCCCGGATAGTCGTTCCACACCAGCTTGTTGCCGCGGTGCCGGCACAGGTTGTAGAAGGCGCGAATGGTTCCGTCGGGTCCGGCGCCGTCCCTGACGATGATGATCGACGTGCCGGCGCCCACCGAGGGCATCTCGCGGGTGAAGTAGCTGCCGTTCTTGGGAAGTCGCTCGACGCGCCCGACCTGCAGCCAGGTCTTGCGGAAGATCGCCTGCTGTTCCAGCTTCCACTGTTGCGGGTCGATCGAGTCGGTGTAGTCGACCGGGGCGGTGCCCAGCTCCGGCCAGTTCTCTGTCCAGCTGCCGACTGCCGGCTTCGGGAAGTGTGCCAACGTAGTTACCTTTCCTGTTCTAGCTGTACGCCGAAAGTGTTGAACGCCATGGCCAACATGGCGTAGGTGCCGACGGTGAAGACGAGGTCCATGCGCTGACGGTCACTGAGGTGCTCGCCGAGTGCGTCCCACGTCTGGTCGGTCAGGTTCGATATCGCATCGAGTTCGTCGACTGCGGTGAGCACCAGCCGGTCGAGGGCGTCGGCGGCCTCGCCGCGACGAACGGCCTCGATATCGGCCGCGGTGAGACCCTCGGCCTCCGCGAGCTCGACGTGGTGTTCCCATTCGTAGGTGCACTCCCGCCGGTGCGCGATCCGCAGGATCGCCAGCTCGCGCAGTCGCGGCGGCAGGGAGGACTTGAACAGCAGATGCACGTTGAGGCCGAGGAAGGCTCTGGTGAGCTCCGGATGGCGCACCAACGTGGACAACGCCGTCCCGGCCTGCTCGGGATTCTGCCGCTCGCGCGGCAGCATGCCCCGGAAGGCGGCGCGGACGTCGTCGTCCCACTGTTCGGCAGGCAGCGGCGTCAGTCGCACCCGTAGTCTCCTCTCACTGGAGAGAATCACATTCTCAATTACGAATAATAGATTTCCATGAACCGGCTCAGAGGTCAATCCCCGAGCGTGTGCGGGGTGGTAAACCCGAGGTCAACTGGTTCGGACCGGGTGTCGCCGGATCCGCAAGCGCGCCCGGTAAGGTGGTTACCGCGTGTTGATTCTCGCAGTAGGAGAAGCTAGTTTTCATAGCAGGGCACCCGACGAGAGGAACGGCCATGCGCAAAGAGGACATGATCCTGATCAGCGTCGACGACCACATCGTCGAGCCGCCCGATATGTTCGCCAACCACCTGCCCAAGAAGTACATCGACGACGCGCCCCGGCTGGTGCACAACCCCGACGGCTCGGACATGTGGCGGTTCCGCGACGTGGTGATCCCCAACGTGGCGCTCAACGCGGTGGCCGGCCGTCCCAAGGAGGAGTACGGCCTGGAGCCCCAAGGCCTCGACGAGATCCGGCCCGGCTGCTACAACGTCGACGAACGGGTCAAGGACATGAACGCCGGCGGCATCCTCGGCTCGATCTGCTTCCCGTCCTTCCCCGGCTTCGCCGGGCGGTTGTTCGCCACCGAGGACGAGGCGTTCTCGTTGGCGCTGGTGCAGGCCTACAACGACTGGCACATCGACGAGTGGTGCGGGGCGTATCCGGCCCGGTTCATCCCGATGGCGATCCCGGTGATCTGGAATGCCGAGCTGTGCGCGCAGGAGGTGCGCCGGGTCGCGGAGAAGGGCGTGCACGCCATCACCTTCAGTGAGAACCCGGCGGCGATGGGCTACCCGAGCTTCCACGACCCGTACTGGAACCCGCTGTGGAAGGCGTTGTGCGACACCGACACCGTGCTCAACGTGCACATCGGGTCCTCGGGCAAGCTGGCCATCACCGCGCCGGATGCGCCGATGGACGTGATGATCACGCTGCAGCCGATGAACATCGTGCAGGCCGCCGCCGATCTGCTGTGGTCGCGGCCGGTCAAGGAGTATCCGGATCTGAAGATCGGTCTTTCCGAAGGTGGAACGGGCTGGATCCCCTACTTCCTGGACCGGGCGGATCGCACCTACGAGATGCACTCGACGTGGACCGGTCAGGACTTCGGCGACAAGGTGCCCTCGGACGTCTTCCGGGAACACTTCCTGACCTGCTTCATCAGCGATCCGGTCGGGGTCAAGCTGCGCCACGACATCGGCATCGACAACATCGCCTGGGAAGCCGACTACCCGCACAGCGACTCGATGTGGCCGGGAGCCCCCGAGGAACTGTGGGAAGTGTTGAGCGCCAACGACGTACCCGACAGCGACATCAACAAGATGACGTATGAGAACGCCATGCGCTGGTACTCGTTCGACCCGTTCAAGCACATCGCGCGCGAGCAGGCCACCGTCGGCGCGCTGCGTGAGGCCGCCACCGGGCACGACGTGTCGATCCAGGCACTGAGTCACCACAAGAAGGGCGAGCGCGGCGGAAGCGCCCTGTTCGAAGCGGCACAGGCCAACAGCGGCCCCGAGTAGTGGAGGATCGCCGTGACCGGCGGAATGAGCTTCGAGCTGACCGAGGATCAGGAGCTGATCCGTAAGTCTGTGCGCGAGTTGGCATCTCGGTTCGACGACCAGTACTGGATGGACAAGGATCTGGCGCACGAATTCCCCCGGGAGTTCTACGACGCCATCGCCGGCGGCGGCTGGCTCGGGATGACCATCCCGGAGGAGTACGGCGGGCACGGGCTGGGAATCACCGAGGCCACGATCCTGGCCGAAGAGGTCGCCCGCTCCGGCGGCGGCATGAACGCCGCCAGCGCCATCCACATGTCGATCTTCGGCATGCAACCGGTCGTGGTGTTCGGCTCCGAGGAGATGAAGGCCGCGACGTTGCCGCGGATAGTCACCGGTGACCTGCACGTGTGCTTCGGCGTGACCGAACCCGGTGCGGGCCTTGACACCTCGCGCATCACCACCTTCGCCCGTCGCGACGGCGACAGCTACGTGGTCAACGGGCGCAAGGTGTGGATCTCCAAGGCGCTGGAATCCGAGAAGATCCTGCTGCTGACCCGCACGACACCCCGTGACGAGGCGGCCAAGCCGACCGACGGAATGTCGCTGTTCCTCACCGACATCGACCGCGACCACATCGACATCCGCCCCATCAAGAAGATGGGGCGCAACGCTGTCTCCTCCAACGAGGTGTTCATCGACGACCTGCGGATCCCGGTCTCCGATCGCATCGGTGAGGAGGGCAAGGGGTTCTCCTACATCCTGCACGGCCTGAACCCCGAGCGGATGCTGATCGCCGCCGAGGCTCTCGGTATCGGCCGGGTGGCGCTGGACCGCGCGGTGAAGTACGCCAACGAGCGGATCGTGTTCGACCGGCCCATCGGCATGAACCAGGGCATCCAGTTCCCGCTGGCCGACTCGCTCGCCCGACTCGACGCCGCCGAACTGATCCTGCGCAAATCCACCTGGCTGTACGACAACGGCAAGTCGTGCGGCCGGGAGGCCAACATGGCGAAATACCTGTGCGCCGACGCCGGTTTCGCTGCGGCGGACCGCGCGCTGCAGACCCATGGCGGGATGGGGTACTCCGAGGAGTACAACATCTCCCGGTTCTTCCGTGAGGCACGTCTGATGAAGATCGCCCCGGTCAGCCAGGAGATGATCCTCAACTTCCTGGGATCGCACGTGCTGGGGTTGCCGAGGAGCTACTGATGGCCGTCCGCGCGGCCGACCGTATGGTGATCTGATGTCTTCTGCTGACCAACCGGCGCCCCCGCTCGCCGGTGTCACCGTCGTGGCCTTGGAACAGGCCGTTTCCGCACCGATGTGCACCCGTGTGCTCGCCGACTTCGGCGCCCGCGTGATCAAAGTGGAGAACCCGGCCGGTGGCGACTTCGCACGCCACTACGACGACGTAGTCAACGGACCCGGCGGGCTGGCGGCCCACTTCGTGTGGGCCAACCGCAACAAGGAGTCGGTGGCGCTGGACCTGAAATCGGCGCAGGGCCTTGATGTTCTGCACCGGCTGCTGGACCGCGCCGATGTCCTGGTGTCCAATCTCGCGCCCGGTTCGACCGCCCGGCTCGGCATCTCGCCGAAGCAGTTACGCGACCGGCACCCCGATGTGATCGCCGTCGAGATCGACGGTTACGGATCCGGCGGCCCGCTGTCGAACAAGCGGGCCTACGACCTGTTGGCGCAGGCCGAGTCCGGGTCGTGCGCGGTCACCGGCTACCCAGGGATGCCGGCGAAGCCTGGGCCGCCGATCGCCGACATCTCCACCGGGTTGTACTCGGCGTTGTCGATCATGGCGCTGCTGTTCTCCAGGGACAACCGGGACCGTCGCGGGGGAGCGGTCAACGTGAGCCTGTTCGACACCATGACCGACCTGATGGGCTATCCGCTGACCTACACCCAGCACTCCGGAATCGACCAGCAGCCCCTGGGTATGAGCTCACCGGCGGTGGCCCCCTACGGGGCCTATCAGACCTCCGACGGCCAGACGGTCGTGCTGGGTACCACCAACGACCGGGAATGGCAGCGGCTGGCACGGGAGATCATCGAGCGTCCCGACCTCGCCGACGATCCGCGCTTCGCCTCCAACTCCGACCGGGTGGCCAACCGGGCCGTCCTCGACGAGGCGATCCAGAACTGGTGTGCCAGGCATGATTTCGCCGAAGTCCAGAAGGTGGCCGACGCCGCGGGTATCGGCAACGCCCGATACAACCTGCCCAGCGAGGTCATCACACATCCCCAGCTGAGCGAACGCGACCGCTGGCGGACGGTGCAGACCCCGGCAGGCCCGATCCAGGCGATCCTGCCGCCGCCGATCGTCGACGGATACGAACAACCGATGGGCCCGGTGCCCGGCCTCGGTGAGCACACCGACGCGATACTCACCGAATTGGGCCTGTCCGGCAACGAGATCGACCATCTGCGCCAGCAGGGAGTCGTGGCGTGAGAGAGGAGCAGTCATGCGTGAAGCGGTGATCGTCGAGGCCGTGCGCACACCGGTCGGCAAACGCAACGGCGGGTTGTCCGGGGTGCACGCCGCCGACCTGTCGGCAATTGTGCTGTGCGAATTGGCCGACCGCACCGGCCTGGACCCGTCGACGGTCGATGACGTTGTGTGGGGCTGCGTGTCCCAGGTGGGCGACCAGTCGAGCAACATCGGCCGGTTCTCGGTCCTGGCCGCCGGGTGGCCGGAGTCCATCCCGGGAACGACGGTGAACCGGGCGTGCGGATCCAGCCAGCAGGCACTGGATTTCGCCGCCCAGGCGGTGATGAGCGGCCAGCAGGATGTCGTCGTCGCAGGCGGCGTCGAGGTGATGAGCCGGGTCCCGCTCGGGTCGGCGCGTGCCACCGGTATGCCGTATGGGCCCAAAGTGCTTGCTCGGTATGACGATTTCTCGTTCAACCAGGGTCTCTCGGCGGAGATGATCGCCCAGAAGTGGGGCTTCTCGCGCACCGATCTCGACGAGTTCTCGGCGCGTTCCCACGAACTTGCGGCGGCCGCCCAGGACCGGGGTGCCTTCAGCGACCAGATCGTGGCGGTCCCCACCGACGGCGGCGCCGTCACCGCCGACGAGGGAATCCGGCGGGGTACCACCGCCGAGAAACTGGCCGCGCTCAAGCCCGCCTTCACCGAGGACGGGGTGATCCACGCCGGTAACTCATCGCAGATCTCCGACGGTGCGGCGGCCTTGCTCGTCACGACCCCCGAACATGCTGCCGCGCAGGGCTGGACGCCGATCGCCCGCTATATCGCGGGTGCGGTGGCCGGCGCCGACCCGGTTCTGATGCTCACCGGCCCGATCCCCGCGACGCAGAAGGTGCTGGCCAAGACCGGCCTGGCCGTCGACGACATCGGGGTCTTCGAGGTCAACGAGGCGTTCGCGCCGGTTCCCCTGGCGTGGCTGGCCGACACCGGAGCCGACGCGGCTCGGCTCAACCCGCTGGGCGGTGCGATCGCACTGGGCCACCCGCTGGGCGGCTCCGGTGCCGTGCTGATGGCCCGCATGCTGTATCACATGCGCGACAACGACATTCGGTACGGCCTGCAGACGATGTGCGAGGGTGGCGGCACCGCGAACGCGACCATCGTCGAGCTCATCAACTGACCCGGGGGAGCCATGCGCCGCAATCTGTTCACCGCCGACCACGAGGCCTTTCGTGAACTCGCCCGCGACTTCGTCGAGAAGGAGGTCGTCCCGCAGTATCCGGCGTGGGAGAAGGGCGGCCGGATGCCTCGTGAGGTGTTCAAGCAGATGGGCGCACTCGGCATGCTCGGGATGGCCATTCCCGAGGAGTACGGCGGGGCCGGCATGCCCGACTACCGCTACAACGTCGTGCTGCAGGAGGAGGCGGCTCGCGCACTGGTGACGTTGTCGACGGTGCGCACCCAGCTCGAGGTGATCCTGCCGTACTTCCTGCACTACGCGAACGACGAACAGCGACAGCGCTGGTTTCCCGGCCTGGCCGACGGAACCCTGCTGACCGCGGTGGCGATGACCGAGCCGGGCACCGGCTCGGATCTGGCCGGGGTGCGCACCACCGCCGTCCGGGACGGCGACCAGTTCGTCCTCAACGGCGCCAAGACGTTCATCACCGGCGGCATGCAGGCCGACCTGGTGATCGTCGTCGCCCGTACGTCCACCGATCCGGACAACCGCCGCAGGGGTCTGACGCTGCTGGTGGTCGAGGACGGCATGGCGGGCTTCACCCGCGGCCGCGAGCTGGAGAAGATGGGCTGCAAGGTGCAGGACACCGCCGAGCTGTCCTTCGTCGACGTGCGGATGCCGGCGGCGAATGTGCTTGGCGCCGAGGGCGAGGCCTTCTCCTACCTCGGCCACAACCTCCCGCAGGAACGGCTGACGGTCGCTGTCGGATCGGTGGCCCAGGCCCGGTCGGCCATCGCCGCCGCGATCGACTACACCCGCGATCGCAAGGCGTTCGGCACTCCGGTCGCCTCGTTCCAGAACACCAAGTTCGAACTCGCGGCCTGCTCGACGGAGGTCGAGGCCGCCCAGGCGATGCTCGACAGGGCGGTGGCCCTGCACGTCGAGGGTGAGCTGAGCGGGGCCGACGCGGCGCGGGTGAAGCTGTTCTGCACCGAGATGCAGCAGCGGGTGGTGGACCGCTGCCTGCAGCTCTTCGGCGGCTACGGCTACATGATGGAGTATCCGATCGCGCGGCTGTACACCGATGCGCGGGTGGCCCGCATCTACGCCGGCACCAGCGAGGTCATGAAGGTGATCATCGCCAAGTCGCTGGGGCTCTAGGAACCACCCCGAATTTTGTCGCTCTGAGACCCTTGTCACACGCGCAAAACCAACCTACTGTGTGTTCACTAGGTTGGTTACTCGCGTGAAGGGAGCCCGGTGACCGCGTCAGAAACGCCGGCTCTTCGCGCAAGCGCTCACCGCCCATACGCCACCCTTCTGGCCAAGGGGGAGGACCGCAAGCAGCTGATCCTCGACGTCGCGCAGCGCCTGCTGGCCCGCAACGGCTGGCGCAACACCACCCTGGCCCAGATCGCCAAGGCGGCCGGGGTTACCCCGGCCGGTCTGCTGCACCACTTCGAATCCAAGGAACAGCTGCTGCACGCCGTCCTGGACGCCCGCGACGCCGACGACGTCGAGCACGCCGATCTGCACACCGGCGACCTCGCCGAGGCGATCGCCAGCGCGGCCGAACGCTTCGAGCGCTCACCGGAACTGGTCGGCACCTTCGCGGTCCTGATGGCCGAGAACATCGCCCCCGACGCCCCACTGCACGATCGCCTGGTCTCGCGTTACCGCGACGCGGTGAAGATCATCGCCAACCGGATCAGCGCCGGCCAGGCCGACGGGCGCTACCGAAACGACGTGAACCCGGTCGTCAAGGCCGTGGAAGTGCTGGCATTTGTTAACGGAATGGAGACCTCATGGCTACTCGATCCCTCGATACCGCTGACCGATGTGTTCCGGGAGTATTCCCGATCTCTGGCGAGTCAGCTGGCGCCGGTCGCCGAATCATGAGGTACCGGCTCGACATCGTCGCGCCCACCGTGGCCGAGGCCGTGCGGTACGCCGGCGGCTGGATGTTCGACCGGGTGATGTCCGGTTGGGACGTCAACGTTCTGATCCCCGATGCCGACGACATCCGGCCACTGTCCATCCTCGGCGCGCAGAGCGTCGACTACGAATCGGTGATCGCCGCAGGCGATGACCAACCGCATCCGCAGGCGCTCGCGGTCGCGTCGGATCTCATCGCTTCCGATGCCCGGGTGCGCGAAGGTGTGCAGCGCGCACTGGAGCACGGCATGACCGAGGTGGCGCTGTGGGGTGACGCGCAGCCGGAGTGGCTGGGTCAGGGCGTCGACTGCGTCCAGCATCGCCTGAGCGCCGCCGCCCGGGTGTTCAAGGCCCAGGCACTGGCAGCTGCCGAGGTGACAGACCTCTGCGTCGAACCGGTCGAGAAGTTCCGCAGCGGCGCGATGAGCTGCCCGCCGATCGGCGCCGACCTGGTTCCGGCCGGCTAGCGCCTCACTCCCGGATCGAGATCGCCTGCCGCGGGCACTGCCGCACGGCATCACGAATCTGCGCCTCGTTCTCCGGAGTCACCTCGTCAGACAACACGTGCAGGTAGTCCTGGTCGTCGACCTGGAACACCTCGGGGATGATGCCCATACAGATCGCGTTGGCCTCGCACAGGCCGAAATCCACTTCAATCTTCATCGCAACACCTTTACCGGAACGGTGTGCCATCCGGCGACGTTCTGCATGTGAACACGCTCGAGACGATCCCACTGAACCTCGTAGCGCGGCATGAAGTCCAGCAGCCGCTCCAGCGCGATCGCGCTTTCCATGCGGGCCAGCGCGGCGCCCAGACAGCTGTGAATGCCGTACCCGAGTCCGAGGTTCTGCGCCTCGGTGCGGTCACGGTCGATGTCGAACTTGTGGGCGTCGGTGAAGGCCCGCGGGTCGCGGTTGGCCGCCGCGCCGATCATGAAGACCGGCTTGCCCGCCGGGATGGTCACACCGTGCAGGGTCTTCTCCTTCACCGAGTACCGGACGTTGTACTGCACCGGACCCTCATAGCGCAGCAGCTCCTCGACGGCGGCCGGAATCTTGCTGCGGTCGTCGAGCAACTTCTGCCACTGGTCGGGGTTGCGCGCGAAGATCACCGCCGCGTTGCCGAGGAGCTTGGTGACGGTTTCCGCGCCGGCGCCGCCCAAAAGTGTTGCAAATCCACAGATCTCGATGTCGTCGAGCTTGCGCAGGTTGCCGTCGTCGTCGGGGATCTCCGCGGCGATGAGGCGGCTGATCATGTCGTCCTGCGGGTTCTCCCGGCGCTCCTGGACGAGACCGAAGTAGTACATGGCCGTCTCGATATTGGCCTGCATGCCGGCTTCGCCCATCTCCATCTGGCCGGGTTCGCGGTGCAGTGAGGTGTCGATCCAGACCCGGACCTGCTGGCGGTACTCCTCGGGGACACCGGCCATCCGGGTGATCACCTCGACCGGGAAGGGTCCGGAGAAGTCCTGCACGACGTCGAAGTTGTCCGGGTCGGCGGCGTTGAGGTACCGGTCGATCTGCTCGACGACGGTCTCGCGCTGCTCCTGGACGGCGCGTGGGGTGAAGGCCTTGTTCAGCAGGCTGCGCATATGGCGGTGCTCGGGCGGGTCCATGAAGATGATCGATTTCGGCGGCGGCTCAGGCGCTTTCACCATGGCGAGATCGCAGCCCCGGGCCGAGGAGAACGTCTCGTGATCCTTGAGTCCCTCGGCCACGTCCTCGTGCCGGGTCAGGGCGTAGAAGTCCATCTCGGGGTGGTAGTAGACCGGTGCCTCGTCCTGCATCCGCCGGTAGAGGTCGAACGGGTTGTTGAAGAACTCCTCCGAGAAGGGGTCGAAGACGAGTTCGGCCTGGGACATTGAGTTCTCCTCTGAGGCGTTCGTGACTTTACGGATTTTCCGGTGATCGTAACGCTAATAGTGGGACGAGCGGGAGAGCTCGAGACAGTCGAATCACGAGATTTTCGAACTCTGCAGACCCGCGTTGACGACATCGTCGAGCAGGCCGAGATCGCCGCCGAGCTGCGCGACGGTTGCCCGGACGACGGCGACGTCCTTGCCGATGAACTCACCGACGGCGGCGATGAATCCGGCGGCTGAGCCGACGGCGGCGATGCTGGTCAGGGCGCGGCTGGTACCGCTGCCGTGGGGCAGCGCGCTCAGCAGGGTCGACTCGTCCACACCGAGCCGGGCCGCCAGGCGCACCCCTTCGGCGACGATGCCGATCTGGGCGGCGAACAGGGTGTTGTTGACCAGCTTCACCAGTTGTCCGGCGCCGAGCGGACCGACGTGCAGCACCGGGTCGCCGTAGCTGGACAGCACCGGGCGCACCCGCTGCACCACGTCCTCGTCACCGCCGACGAACAGGGTCACGATGCCTGCGGCGATGTCGTGCGGGCCCCCGCTCACCGGGGCGTCGACGACTGCGACCCCGCCGTCGCGGCCACGCTCGGCCAGCGCCTCGGCGGTGCGCGGGCTGCCGGTGGTGTGCAGCACCAGCACCGAACCCGGCGCCATGGCCGCGATCAGGCCGTCGTCGTCGCAGACGCGGCGGACCTGCTCGTCGGTGAACACGCATACCACCACGGCGTCGGCGTCGGTCGCGACAGCGCTCAGATCGTCGGCGGGGAGGGCACCCAGATCAGCTATCGCCGAACGCTTTTGCGCACTCCGGGCCAGCACGGTGACCTCGTGACCCGCCACGACCAATCGGCGCACCATCGGGGCGCCCATCCGGCCGGCGCCCACGAAGCCGACCTTCATCGCGGGTGGTCCAGTAGGACCAGTGCAGCGTCGGCGGCATCGATCACCGCACCCGGCTCGACGCCGGCCGCCGCGGCGATATCGGCGATCAGGCTGACGTCCTTGTGTAGGAGTCCGCCGGCCACCTGCTTGAGCATGTCGAGGCTTCCGCCGAAGCGTGCCACGCTGGTCAGGGCGAAGCTGTTCGCCGATCCGCGGCCGATGACCTCCGCGAGCTTCTCCGGTGCCACGCCCAGCGACTGGCCCAGATCCAGGGTGGTTTTGGCGGTGGCCAGATGCGCCGTGAACAGCAGATTGTTGAGCAGCTTGGTCACCTGCCCGGAGCCCACCCCGCCCAGATGCACGATCGGGTCGGCATACGTCGCGAACACCGGGCGTACCTGCTCCACCACGGCGTCCTCACCGCCGGCCATCACCAGCAGCGTGCCGGCTTCGGCGGCCGGCCCGCCGCCACTGACCGGTGCGTCGATCACCGCAACGCCCTGGGCGGCCGCACGCTGGGCCAGCTCGCGGCAGGTGTCGGGGTGCACCGTCGCATGCACGGCGATCACCCCACCGGATTGCAGACCCGCCAGCACGCCGTCGGCCCTGGTGGCCACGTCCATCACGTCGGCGTCACCGACCACGCACAGGCACACCAGATCACTGGCTGCAGCCAACTCCTTCGGCGATGCCGCCACGGTGGCCGCGGTGTCGGCGAACGGCTCGAGCGACTCCGGCCGGCGCGCCCACAGCGTGGTCGGATAGCCGCCCTCGACGATCCGGCGCGCCATCGGTGCGCCCTGGCTGCCGAGTCCGATGAATCCCACCCGCATTAGCCGGCCTCCTCTGTGACGTCGGCGTCGAGGCATTGCGCGACGAATGCCAGGACACTCGAGTGATAGTGCGCCGCAGCCACACCCAGACTCAGGTTGTGGCCGCAGCCCGCCTGCTGGTTGATCTCGACGCGCGGCGACGCGGTGAACAATGCGGCGATGTCGGCCAGCGCTTCGGGGGTCGAGTCCCAGACGCGCTCGTGCTCGGCGGCGGTGAAGCGCACCGGTGCGCTCACCCGGGCCGCGAGTTCCGGGAAGTCCCGGCGGGCCCAGTTCGTCGACACTTCGGCCTCCTGCGGCGGCGCACCGGTGGCGCCGACGGCGTTGACGACATCGGCGGGATACAACTCGGCGGGCGCCCAGATCAGCTCCCGCAACCCGGCGGGGCGGTGCGTGGGGGTGGCCTGCTTGAGGATCTCCCGGGCTGAGGGATATTGGCGCACACCGGTTCCGGCGATCTCCAGGCCCACCACCTCGCGACCGCGGTCGGCCACCGCCATCCGCAGTGCGAGTTCGCAGCCGTTGGAATGGGCCACTACGAACAGACCGGCCCCGCGGGGGCGTTTCCCGAGAACGGCATCCACGGCGGCATAGGCCAGTTCGACCCGGCGGGCCGGATCCCACATCTGGTCGGCATACGGGCCCGACGCGCCGTAGCCCGGGCGGTCGAGTGCGACCGTGCTGAATCCGGCTGCCGCAGCCGACCGTAACAGCGACAGCTCGGGGTGGCCGGGGCAGTCGAAGTACGCGGCCGAAGAGGCACCCCCGTGCAGGGCGACGATGACCGCGCGCGGCTCGTCGGCCTCGGCGAACAGCCCCGACATCGGTATCCCGTCGACGGGTACCACCCGGCGCACCGGGGCGGGTAGCTCACTCACGAGTCCACCCGCATGAGCAGCACGCCGCTGGGAGTCAGCCCGCCGCTGCTGGCGACCGCGACCTTGGCGTCGGCCACCTGACGCTCACCGGCCTCACCGCGCAACTGGGTGACCGCCTCGTGGATCAGGCCCATGCCGTGGGTCCGGCCGTGGGACAGCTGGCCGCCGTGGGTGTTCAGCGGCAGCACCCCGTCGCGGGCGATGTTCGACCCGCCGTCCAGGAAGTCCTTGGCCTCGCCGATACCGCAGAAGCCCAGCGCCTCGATCCAGGACAGGCAGTTGAAGGTGAATCCGTCGTAGAGTTCGGCCACGTCGACGTCGCTGGGCCGCAACGACGTTCGCGACCACAGGTGGGCGGACTGGCCCAGCACCTGCGGTTCGTGCGTCATCGTCGTCTGGTCCCAGTCGGTGCGTTCGAGGATCTGGGTGCCGACCGCCTCGAACAGCACCGGCTTGCGCGGCATGTCGCGGGCGGTCTCGACCGCCGAGACGATCACCGCGACCGCGCCGTCGCACGGGACGTCGCAGTCGTACAAGCCGAACGGTGTGGTGATGGGCCGCGCCGACAGGTAGTCGTCCATGGTCATCGGGTCACGGTAGATCGCCGTGGGATTCAGCGCGGCGTTTGCCCGCTGGTTCAGTGCGATCCAGCCCAGCGTCTCCCGGGTGGTGCCGTAGCGCTGGAAGTGGCGCTGGGCATTGAGCGCCAGGGTGTGCGCCGCCGAGGTCGCCCCGAACGGCATCTGCCAGCTGGTGGTGCGCATGCCGCCGGGCGGGGCCATCTTGCCCTGCTTGAGCAGCTCCTGGAAGGTCGCCTCCCACAGCGTGCGGAAGCACAGCACGTGCCGGGCCATGCCGGTCGCGACGGCCATCATCGCCGCGATCACCGATCCGCCGGGGCCGAAGGTGTCCATGCCGCCGTTGATCCAGGTCGGGTGCAGGCCCAGAGCGCCCTCCAGTGCCGTCACACCGCCCTCACCCATCCCGGCGATGTCGAGCCCGGGGTAGGTGGACAGCCCGTCGATGTCGTCGAAGGTCAGTCCCGCGTCGGCGACGGCGGCCTGACACGCCTCGACGGTCAGCGACAGCGGGTTCACCATCAGCCGGCGGCCCAGCCGGGAGGCGCCGATACCGGTGATCGCCGAGCGTTCCTCGAATCTGGTGGTGGTCAGCGGGGCGCGGACGTGCCTGGCGAAGTCCTGCGGGGCGATCTCGTCGGGGGGTTGCTCACCGAACTGCTTGGGAGTCAGTGGCCGGAACAGCGGCAGGTAGACGTCGTCGTTCTTCTCGAAGACGACCTCGACGAGCTGGCCGGCCTCGAGGTCGTCGGGGTCGGCGTCGATGATGTTGGTGGTCAACCGAACTCGCGGATCCTCGCGGATCGCGACCTGTGCGATCACGTACGGCGCGGTCAGGCCCGGAATGCTGAACCGGTGGTTGACAGTGAACGCCGACAACACCGCGACGCCGCTGACATCGCGCACCCCCATGTCGCTGCTGCGGCAGTAGCGGCACACCGGCTGCGGCGGATGGATCAACGCCCGGCAGCCACGGCACTCCTGGATGCGCAGGGTGCCGTCGGCGCCGGATGTCCAGAAGAACTCGTTCTCCGCGGTGAGTTGCGGCAGCGGAGCGCGAGTCCCTCCGGCACTCACTGGGCGAAGCCCCAGCGCGCCTCGAACACCGGAGCTTCGTCGGGCGGCGGCGCGGTCGCGGGCTGTTGTTCGCCGTCGAACTCGTCGCTGCTCATCTCGATGATGGCGTGCACCGGGCAGTCGAACAGCGCGCGCAGCACGCCGTCGCGATCACCCTCGGCCACGGTGCCGTGGCCGATCAGCGAGGCGTAGCCCCAGTCGTCGAGGGAGAAGTAGTCCGGCGCGTGCTTGCCGCAGACGCCGAAGCCGTCACACAGGGTGCGGTCGAGCCGAATTCGCATGTTCTTGCTCATGAGCGGGCCACCGTCTCCACCTCGAAGGGGCGCTGGGCTATGAAGGCACCGGCCCGGCAGGTTTCACACGCACCGCTCAGGTGTTGCTCGACGAGATCCGGGAACTGTGCCAGCAGGCTGGCGGCGACGTTGGCCGCGCCGTCCAGCGTCGCGCACGCCCCTCGGCCCCGAAGAACCTGCGACCACCGTCGCAGACGTGCGACGTCCTCGGCACCGGCAGCGCCGTCGCGCAGCGCGCCGGCGGCCGCGGCCATGGCCGCCGTGCCGTTGAAGCACGACCCGCACTGCCCGGCGTTCTCCCGGTCGAAGTAGGCCAGCACCGATGCCGCGACCGCCACCGGGCATTCGTCGGTCAGCACAGCGATGGCGCCGCACCCCAGGCCGCTGCCGGCTGCGCGCAGTGTCTCGTGGTCCAGGGTGGTGCCGAGCACCCTGCGGTCCAGCAGGCCGGCGAAGTAGCCGCCCATCAACGCTCCCCGTACCGATTCCGCTGAAACGCCATGCAGTGCAAGGAGTTCGGTGAAGGGCAGGCCGTGCGGAATCTCGTAGAGCCCCGCGGGACGCCCGGCGCCGGTGACGGTGACCAGGAAGGTCCCCGGCGACGCGTCGGTGCCCGCGGCCCGGAACTGTGCGGCACCGTGGGCCAGCAGGTAGGGCAGGTTGGCCAGCGTCTCGACATTGCTGACCAGTGTCGGGTGGCCGGCCACGCCGTGCTGGAACGGCCGGGGCGGCTTGTCGGTGGGCTTGGCCGGTCCGCCGTTGATGACGCGGACCGCGGCGGTCTCCTCGCCGGCAACGTAGCCGGGGCTGACGGTGACCACCGAGACCTCGAGCCCGCCGAGGGTGTCGAAGCCGACCTCGGCCAGTGCGGCATCGACGGCCGCCGCCGCCGCGGAGTCCGACACGTAGATGTAGGCATGCGCAGCACCGACCACCCGGGCGGCCAGCCGCACGCCGTCGATGATCAGGTGCGGCCGGTGCCTCAGCAGCCAGCGGTCTTTGACCGAGGCGGGTTCACCTTCCTCGCCATTGGCCACCACCACGGTGGGGTGGCCACGCAGGTGCGCGGCACGCACCGTGCGCAGTTTGACGGCCAGCGGGAAGGCCGCGCCGCCGCGGCCCAGCAGCCCGGACCGCTCGACGTCGCCCAGCAGGGTCTCGACGTTGTCCAGCAACGCATATCCGCCGCCGGGCAGATAGGCACTGTGGGATTCGACCGCCGCCGCCGGCCGCACCAGCCGGGGTTCGATGCCGGGGGCGGCGGCCACGGTCACGGCCGTGCCCGCCTGGGCCGTCGCGTTCATCGGTCACCTCTTCTGATTCGGGCGCACACCGCGTGATCGCTAGGCTGATGCGCATGAGAACGGCTGTTGTCCGCGTCGATGTCGATCCGTCCGGCGAGCTGTCCGCGGATCAACTGACCGCGGGAGTGGCGACGCTGCGGGCGTTGGCGGCGCAATCCGGCATCGACCTGCTGGACAACAACGTCGCCGCGATGCCGCGGGGCCGCCGCGAGGCCGAGATGCTGATGACCGGACCCGACCCGCACGAACTGCAACAGGCGGCGATCGCACTGTGCGCCAATGCTTTCGGAACGCAGCCCGCCGCCGGTGTGCTGACCTACGTCAGCCGCGGGACCGACGAGGACGCCCGCGGGGTGCTCGCCGGGTTCGGCCTGACCGGCCAGATCGACCGGACCGCGGGCGCAGACGGCTACGACGTCATCTACGTGACCCTGCGCAAGGACGACATGGCGCGCATCCCGGAGAGCCGGGTGCACACCGCGCTGGAGGCGTCGACCAACTGCGAGGTGCACATCCGCACCGTGTGACCGGTGAAGGGTCATCATCGGTCCAGGAAGTCCAGGATGGCCGGAGCCGCCTGCACCCAGGTGTCGAACATGTTGAAGTGCTTGACCTTCCCCGACGCCCGGTCTTCACCGGCGCGCTCCCAGGCATCCTCCGGCCACGGCGGATCGATCAGCTCCGAGCCCTTGATCAGGCAGTTCACCTCCAGCGACGTGCGCTTGGGGTGATCCCAGTCGTTCTCGCCGCCGCGGATGATGAGGGTGGGCACCTTGATGTCGCCGAACAGTTCGTCGTCGACGCCCGGGATCGCCTGGCTGGGCTTGGGCACGAAGGCGTTGAGCCAGCGCAACATCACCCGCAGGAACTCGTCGGTGTCCATCGCCAGGATGCGGTCTTTGTTGGCCGGGTTCTCGGCGATCCGTTCTTTCCACTCGTCCACGTGCAGAAGGCCTTTGATGCCCAGGCCGCGGACGGCAAGGATGCTGGGGACCAGATAGTAGGAGCCCAGGACGAAGGACCCGTAGACGCCGCCGACGATGTTCCAGGTGACCAGCTTGGTGGCGATCTCGGGGTAGAGGATGGTGGTCAGGATCGAGTCCCTGGCGCCGCCGGAGCCGCCGGCGATCACACACGGCCCGATACCCAGTCCGGTGATCAGGCCGTGCAATGTCTCGGCGCGCATGTGCGATTCGCTCTGCCCGTAGAACTGCAGGTCGGACTTGCCGCAGTTGGGCCGGTCCCACAGCAGGACCCGGTAACCGCCCTTGACCAGTTCCTCGGCCAGCGGGCGCAGGCCCTCGATGTCCTTGCTGTAGCGGCCGCCCGGGGTCAGCGCGATGAAGTCGCCGCGCTCACCGAGGATTTCGTAGACGACATTGCCGCCGTTGATCTCCATGACGGCCTCGCCGTCGCGGAGTTGCAGCGTGCTCATGCCATCACGAGCACGTCGTCGCCCACCACGCGTACGGGGTAGGTCCGGATGCTCCACTCCGGTTTGACGGCCGTGGTTCCGGTGGCGAGCTCGAAACCCCACTGGTGCCAGGGACAGTAGATGAACTCCATGTCCCGCACCATCACTGCGTCACCGGGAACGCTCTCGTCGACGATATTGCGGCCGCGGGGGCGCCCCGAGCACAGCGGGCCGCCCTCGTGCGGGCAGTAGTTGGCGATCGCGTAGAAGGTGCCGTTGACGTTGTACACGCCCACACCGTGCCGGCCGATCGGCACCAACTTGTGTGTGCCGGGCGGGATTTCGTCGACCGTGGCCACCACGTGCTCACGGCCCTGGGCAAGGCGGGGCTGCTTGTCAGGAGTTGTCATGTGCTCAGAAGACCCGCATCTGGCCTTCGATGGCCGGCACGGTGTCCGACAGCTTGTAGGTCTCGATGCCGTTGCGGAACATCACTGCCTCGCGGGCGTGTTCGGGAAGGTGCTTGACCAGCCAGCGCGGGTCGTCGTAGGTCCAGTGCGGGTAGTCCGAGGAGAACAGCAGGATCTTCTCGCATTCCATCCACTCGAAGGCCCGCAGCAGTTCGGTCTTGTCTTCGGGGTAGTCCAGTGGCTGGGTGGTGAACTTGATGTGATCCTTGACGTACTCGCTGGGTTTGCGCTTGATGTCCACCCAGCTTTTGCGGGCTTCGTAGATGGCGTCCATCCGCCACATCAGCGGCAGGATCCAGTTGAAGGCGTGCTCTACGAACACGATTCGCAGGGTGGGGTAGCGGTCGAAGACGCCGTCGAAGATCAGGCTCATCACCTGGTTGGCCGCGGTCAGCGAGTAGCTGACCATGAAGTCGTGGTTGTAGCTCGGGAAGCCGACCGGCGGGATCGGCAGGGTCTCGTAGACCCCGCGGGACAGGTGGCAGCTCACGACGATGTCGTGTTTGGTGGCGGCCTGCCAGATCGGGTCGTATTTCGGGTCGCCCCAAGACGGGCGGGGTTCGGCCTTGATCAGTGTCTGCACCATGTAGGGGTGCCCGGCCCACTTCTCGATTTCGCGAGCCGCGCCCTCGGGATCCTCGATGGCCACGCAGATCGACCCGCGCCAGCGCTCGTGCCAGTTGTTCGTGCTGTCCAGCCAGTTCTCGGCCTGCCAGGCGTTGTGCGCGTAGGACAGCGCGGCGGTGGCTTCCGGGAGGCGGCACGTGCCGTGCGTGGGTTCCAGCACGGCGATGTCGGCGCCGGCTTCCATGATCGCCTGTCGGAAGGCCAGATCAGGGTCGGTGCAGGCGAATTCGCCGTCGTCGGGGAAGGTGTCGACGCGCATGGCGTAGGCATGCGCGTAGTCGGGTGCGTCGTAGTAGATCAGCTCACCGACCCGGTGATTCATGAAGTACTTGCTGCGCAACGGCTCCGGGATGTACTCCTGCAGCACACCGCGGCGCGGCACCGGGTGGACGTCGGAGTCGACACAGCGCACGGCGACGCGTTCGGTGGGGGTGACCCGGTCCCGGGTTCCAATGACAGTCATCGTGGTCTCTCCTTGTACTTACCCTGCGACTCAGCGTGTTCCGACGGGGGCCGGGATGTCGATGCCATACAAGCCGGCGGCGTTGCGCCAGCAGACCTTCGCCCGCTGCTCGGCGGTCCACGCCGCGGGCAGGGACCGGGCGTCGCCGCAGTGCCAGTGCGGGTAGCTGGACCCGAACATCAGCATGTCGTCCTTGCCGGTGAATGACAGCCATTCGTCGGCGAACTCGGCGTCGCCGGGACCGTCGAGGCTGTTGTGGATGAAGTAGACGTGGCCGGGCAGGTAGTCGCTGGGCATCTTCGGCGCCCACGGGGTCTGCTCCAGGTGCGGGCGGCCGAAGCAATCCATCCGCCAGATGAACGGAGTGATCATGTCGGCGGCGCCGTCCGCCCAGACGAACTTGAGGTCGGGCATCCGCTCGAACACGCCCTCGGCGATCATGTTCAGCAGGTGGTAGACGTAGTTGAGCGACATGAAGCCCAGGTACTGCTCGAAGGTTCGGGTGTGTCCCGACGGTGTCGGCGGGAACGCGATGCCTTCGCCCGGCTCGATGTGAGTGGCCACCGGCAGCCCCGCGTCGACCGCGGCCTCCCACAGCTCCCAGAACTGTGGCTTGCCGTAGAGCTCCCGTGATTGCAGCGGGATCCCGATCTGCACGACCTGCGGATGGTTCTTGTATTTGTCGATCTCGCGCAGCGCGCCGGTGATGTCGTCAGGGTTGACCCGGATGGTGCCCCGGAACCGCTGGCCGTGCTCGGGGTGCTCCAGCCAGCGCGACACCATCATCTCGTTGTGGGCGGCCAGGATGGCGGTGCCCAGATGGCGGTCGGGCATGATGCCGCGGCCCATCGGATGCAGCACCGCCACGTCGACACCGCGGTCGGCGAACAGATGCTTGGCGACGATATCGGGATCGGATCCGGGGTATTGGCCGTCGGGACCGCGGGAACCCTTGACGTACTCACCGCCGGGAGCGCCGTACCAGTCCATCTCGTAGTCGGGGAAGCCACGGCTCTTGAACGGCTCGCGCATCACCGTCCGCAGTTCGGGCGTCGACCCGAAGAAGATGTGCACACTCGCATCGATGAGGGGCGTCGTCGTCCCGTCGTGGTGCTCGATCACCAAACCCGCCTTCCGTCTGCCCCACAGTGTAAATCCCAGTTCTTGCAATGCAAGAATAGTGTTCTCACTATGGAGAGTAGAACCTCGTTACCACTCTGCCTCACCGGACGGTAGGCAGCAAGGAAATTGCCCGGTAGAGTGCGATACCGAATTGAGAGAACCGGTAACTCGCTATAGGAGAATGAGGTTTCCACAGTCGGGTAGCAGGACAGGAGAAGTTGGGTGCTACTGGAATTCGACGCTGATCAGCGTTTGTGGCAGGACACCGTGCGAGATGCCGTCGCCAAGCAGTGCCCGGCGTCGCTGATCCGCGGCATCGCCGAGAACGGCGTGGACCCCGCGCCGTTGTGGGGCAGCTACGTCGAGCAGGGCTGGACCGAGCTCAACGAACCCGCGACGGCGGTCGAGTTGGCGATCGTCCTCGAGGAACTCGGCCGGGCCACCGACCCCACCCCGTTCCTGGCCACCGTCACGCAGTTCGCACCGCTGGCCGGTGACCGCTACGACCCGGAGAAGGCCGGCGCTGCGATCTACGACGGAGTCACCGCCCACCGCGACGCCGACGGCTGGGTGCTGCGCGGAACCGCCCGCCACGTGCTCGACGGGGACCGTGCCGAGAAGCTCGCGGTGGTCACCGACGGTGGGGTCTTCCTCGTCGACTGGTCGGCGATCACCGTCACCCGCGCCACCGTCTTCGACCCCGCACTGCATGTGGCCGACGTGAACTTCGCCGACGTGCACGTCCCCGACACCGATCGGCTGCGTACCGACCCGGAGCGCGCCCGCCATGTCGCGCTGATGGGGATCGCGATCACGACGGTCGGCGCCTGCCAGCGGGTGCTCGACCTGGCGTTGCACCATGTCCGCGACCGCCACCAGTTCGGCGCGCCGATCGGGTCGTTCCAGGCCGTGCAGCACAAGGCCGTCGACATGCACGTCGCCATCGAGCGGGCCCGGGCGCTGGGTTACTTCGCGGCGCTGACGATCAGTGCCGACGACCCGCGCAGGCGGCTGGCCGCCGCGATGGCCAAAGCCGCCGCGGGCGACTGCCAGTCGGTGGTGTTCCGCCATGGTCTGCAGCTCTTCGGCGCCATGGGATTCACCTGGGAGAACGACGTTCAGTTCGCGCTCAAGCGCGCCAAGGTCGGCGAGCTGCTGCTCGGCGGCGCGGCCGAGCATCGCGCGATCATCGCCGAGGAATACGAGGAGGACTGATGCAACTCACCTTTGATCCCGATGTCGAGGAGTTCCGCAGGCAGTTCAGCGACTTCCTCGACGCCAACCTGCCCGACGAGGCGCAGACTCTGGAGCGGCCGCGGTCGGTGTCCCACATGCCGGCCTGGGCGCGGCGCTGGCAGCGGCTGTTGTTCGACAACGGCTGGCTGCTGCCGGGCCAGCCGCCGGAGTTCGGCGGCCGCAACGCGACCATCCTGCAGCAGTTCGTCCATCTCGAGGAGCTGTGCCGTCGCCGCATCTACCACAGCTTCAACCCGCAGGGCGTCAATATCGTTGCCGCCTCGCTGATTTCGTTCGGATCCGACGAGCAGAAACAGCGCTGGGCGGTTCCGGTACTCAAGGGTGAGAAGACCGCGTCGCTGGGGATGAGCGAGCCCAGTGCGGGTTCGGACCTGGCCTCGCTGCGCACCAGGGCCGTGTTGGACGGCGACCACTTCGTGGTCAACGGGCAGAAGGTGTGGACCTCGGGTGCCCATGACGCGGACTTCCTGCTGACATTTGTGCGCACCGACCCCGATGCGCCCAAGCACAAGGGCATCAGCGCGCTGATCATCCCGACCGATCTGCCCGGAGTGGTCTGCCGGCCGTTCCCCTCGATCTGCGGGATCGACGACAAGGACTTCAACGAGGTCTTCTTCACCGATGTCCGGGTGCCGGCCGAGAACCTCGTCGGCCCACTCAATGGCGGGTGGGGAGTGGCCAACGGGTCACTGGGCCACGAACGCACCATGATGTGGCTGGGCTTCGCCGACCGGATCGCCAACATGATCGGCGACTTCACGCCGCGCACACCGCTGGAGAAGGACCAGTACGCATCGATGATCATGGACTACCAGGCGCTGCGCCTGATGGGCTCGGCCGGGCTGGCCAAGGCCGCGCGGGGCGAGGTCGACGTCGCGTCCGTGTCGGTGCTCAAGCTGTTCGGCTCCGAAGCCGAGCTGCGGGCTTCCGAAACCGCTTTGTCCGCAGCGGGTTCCGAGGGGCTGATCCATCCGTCGACCACCGGACCGTACGCACACATGAACCTCGACCACTACTTCGCCAGCTGGTTCGAGCGGCATGCCCGCAGCTTCTCCGGCACCATCGCAGGCGGCACTTCAGAGATCCAGCGCAACATCATCGCCCAGCAGGTGCTGGGCCTGCCGCGCGGCAGGTAACCCATGCGTTGAGTGAGGAACCTCGCAGGTTTCCACTCGCACTTCTTGTGCGTGGTTCCTCACTCAACGCCCGCGGTCAGTCGATGACCGCGGCCTCCTTGCGTTCGGTGATCGGGCGGGCCAGCTCCTGCTCGTCGCAGATGCGCTGCAGCTTCTCCAGCGTCTCGTCCAATCCGGGACCCAGCCGCTTGCCGGGGGTGAACGTCGCGGGCAGTTTCCGCATGCCCTGGATCACCCCGATGGTGTCGTAGTGCACCGTGCCTTCGGGGTCGCAGCGGTAGTCCGGCATCCGGTCGAGCACGCTGGTGAGCATGTCCTTGAACACCGTGCGGGCCACATTGGAGCCGATGCAGCGGTGCACGCCGATGCCGAAGCTGAAGTGCCGGTTACCCTTTCGGTCCAGGATCACGTCGTTGGGATCGTGGAACACCGAGGGGTCGCGGTTGGCCATCGCCCACGAGATCCACACCCGCTCGCCCTCCCTGAACCGGTGGTCTTCGAGCTCGACGTCGTCGGAGAAGGTCCGGCCGTCGCCGGGGGCTGGGGTGTAGAACCGCAGGAACTCCTCGGTGGCCGGGTCGAGCAGGGTGTCACGTTCGCGGCTGAGCCGCTCACGCTCGTCGGGATGCTCCGAAAGCCATTCCAGCGCATGGGCGGTCAGCGCGGTGGTGGTGTCGAAGCCGCCGCCGATGATCAGGCCCAGCATGCCCAGGATCTCCATGTCCGGTGCGGGCTCGCCGTCGACGCGCAGGTTGATCAGCGCGTTGAGCAGTCCGGGCCGCGGCTTGTCTTTCGCCTCGTGCATCCGGGTGATCAGGTCGATGCCCATCTCGCGGTGCTGCTGGGCCACCCGTTCGGCGTCGGGGGAGTGTTCGGGGGTGTAGATCGCCGCGTGGGTGGGCTCGCAGTAGATGGTCCAGTTCTTCAGCGGGATACCGAGCAATGCCATCGTCAGCACGGCGGGCACCACGTTGGCCAGGTCGTCGATGAAGTCGATGCGGCCCGACTCGATCTTCTCGTCGATACTGGCCCGCACGATCTCGTGCACGAACGGCTCCCACCGGGCCACCGCCGCTGGCGACAGGTAGGGGTTGAGCACGTTGCGATAGATGCGGTGCTCAGGGTCGTCCATCTCGAGCATGCCGCCGCGGGTCACCACCCGCCGGCTGGTGGGAATCGAAATCCCCTTGTAGCCGCGCCGTTCTCCGTTGATGTCGTGGTCGTTGGAGATGTGCGGGCACCGGGCCAGCTCGAAGACCGCGTTGCTGCCGGCCGCCACCCAGTGGCCGCCATAGGTGTCCGACCATGCGATCGGGCACTTCTCGTGCATCTCCTCGGTGATCTTCTCGAACTGCACCCGGTACTCCGGGGTGTGTCGGTCGAAGTGGTAGCGAGGTTGCTTGCGCTCGTCATCGGTGGTGACGTCGTCGACGCTCAAGGCGCTGTCTCCCTTGACTTCTGGTGGGGCGGTGAGTGTGGCGGTCAGTCCTCGTCGATGAGGATTGCCTGTTCCGGACAAGACTGTGCGGCCTCCCGGACGAGGGCCTCCTGCTCGGCCGGGACCACTTCGGTCACCGGAGACGAGCTGCCGTCAATGTCGCTGAGCACGAACATCTCTGGAGCGATCATGGCGCACAGGGTGTGCCCCTGGCAGCGGTTCTGGTCTACCCGAACCTTCACGGCTTATCCTTCCGTTCGTCGCTGTCCTGCCGGGTGTCAGACGTGGTAGTCGTACCACTTCAAGTAGCCGCCGGCGTCGACGCGCAGCTGCATACCGGTGACGTAGCGGGCCTCGTCGGAGGCCAGCCACAGCACGGCATTGCTGATGTCCAGTGGCTCGACGTAGTTGACCTTCATCGCCTGCTGGACACCGAACACGGGCTCGGCGTCGGCCCGGGTCGGGTGTTCGAGATCGGGACGGAACGAGCGGTACATCGGTTCGCTCTGCAGCATGTCGGTGTTGCAGTTCGTCGGGTGCACGACGTTGGCCCGGATTCCCCGCACAGCTACCTCGGTGGCCAGATCGTGGACGTAGTTCGACAGCAGACGCTTGGCCACCATGTAGGACATGCCGCCGGGATCAGAGCCCGGGTTGGCCTTCTGGTGGGCGTCCATCAGTGCCGCGGTGGAGCCGGTGGCGATGATCGAGGCGCCCTCCTCGAGATGCGGCAGCGCCACCTGGATCGCATTGATGGTCCCGATCAGGTTGGTGTTGATCACGTCGCACCAGGCCTGCAGGGGCGGCTCGCCCTTCATCCCGGCGATGCCGGCCTGGGCCACCACGATGTCGACCTTGCCGAACTCGGCGAGCCCGCGATCGAGGGCATCCTTGAGCTGGGCGGCCTCCCGGACGTCGGCCTGCACCGTGACGATGCCGCGGCCGGTCTTCTTCACCAGCTCCGCGGTCTCCTCCAGATCCTCCGGGGTGGCCATCGGGTAGCCGATGGTCGCGACGTCCTTGCACAAGTCGATGGCGATGATGTCGGCGCCCTCTTCGGCCAGCCGCAGGGCATGGCTACGTCCCTGTCCGCGTGCGGCACCGGTGATGAATGCGACTTTGCCTTGGACTCGTCCCACGGTGTGTTCCTTTCAATTGCTCTGGAGGATCGGATGTTTGAGCGGCGTGCTCAGGCCGGTGCGGTGGAGCTGCGGACGTGCGGGTGCGTCGCCGGCCTGGACGCGATCGTCACGTCGGGGACAGGGGAGCGCAGAGATTCCAGCCGACACGATCTCACTGTCCAAGAATCTCCCTTTCTGGAATGAGAACGGTACTCTCGGTGTGACGCATTTCGCAAGACACATCGGCTCGATGTGTCTAACTGCGGGAATGGTTCGGCAACGCGGCGAGCGAGCGGCCCGCACAGGTCGTGACGGTGTGCCTCGAGGCGGCTTGAGTTCTCGTTCCCCGAATGTATGATTCGCCGAAGATGAGAATCAAGTTATCCAAAACGCTGGGAGAGGCTGGATTCCTGTGGACACGACGGCGACCATCGCGGGCGGCCTACAAGCGCAGGGGGGCCAGGCTGCCGGCCGGCTCATGCTGATCGACGGCCAGCTGGTCGGCGCCGCGCAGACCTATGCCTCGCTCAACCCCGCCACGGGTGAAATCGTCGGATACGCACCGAATGCCGACGTCGCCGACGCGCAGCGCGCCATCGCCGCCGCCCGTAAGGCGTTCGACACCACCGACTGGTCGACCAACGTCGAGCTCCGGATCCGCTGTATGGACCAGCTCCACAAGGCCCTGCTCGACCACAGCGACGAACTGCGCGCCATCACCATCGCCGAAGTCGGCGCCACCCGCGCGCTCACCGAAAGCGCCCAGCTCGACGACCCCATCCGGATCGTCGGGTACTACGCAGACCTGTTGAAGACCTACCCGCTGACCGAGGACCTCGGTGAGATCGAGAGCCGCGGGCAGCGTCATCACCGTTGGGTGGAAAAAGAAGCCGCCGGCGTCGTCGCGGCGATCATCGCCTACAACTATCCCAACCAGCTGGCGCTGGCCAAGCTGGGTCCGGCGCTCGCCGCCGGATGCACGGTGGTGCTCAAAGCCGCTCCCGACACGCCGCTGACCACACTGGCTCTCGGTGAGGTCATCGCCAAGTACACCGACATCCCCGACGGTGTGCTCAACGTGATCAGCTCGACCGACGCCGCCGTCGGCGCCGCGCTGACCACGAGTCCCGACGTGGATGTCGTGACCTTCACCGGATCGACGGCCACCGGCCGCAAGATCATGGCCGCCGCCGCCGAGACCATCAAGAAGGTATTCCTCGAACTGGGCGGCAAGTCGGCGATGATCGTGCTCGACGACGCCGACTTCAACACCTGCGCGATGATGGCCGCCTTCATGATCTGCTCGCACGCCGGGCAGGGCTGCGCCATCACCACCCGGCTGCTGGTGCCGCGCAGCCACCACGACGAGATCGTCGAGCAGGTCAAGAACTTCATGGGCATGATCAAGTACGGCGACCCGGCCGATCCCGCTACCTATATGGGACCGCTGATCAGCGAGACCCAGCGCGACAAGGTCGACGGCATCGTCAAGCGCGCGGTGGCGGCCGGGGCGACCCTGGTCACCGGCGGCAACAAGGTGCAGGGGCCGGGCTTCTTCTATGAGCCCACATTGCTGACCAACGTCGACCCGGACAGTGAGATCGCCCAGGAGGAGATCTTCGGACCCGTGCTGGCCGTGCTCGCCTACGACGATGACGACGACGCGGTGCGCATCGCCAACAACTCCATCTACGGCTTGTCCGGCGGGGTGTTCGGCGGCCAGGACCGGGCGCGGGCCATCGCCCGGCGCATTCGCACCGGCACCATGGGCATCAACGGCGGCAACTACTTCGGCCCGGACAGCCCCTTCGGCGGCTACAAACAGTCCGGTGTCGGGCGCGAGATGGGTGTGGCCGGACTCGAGGAATTCCTCGAGGGCAAGACGCTGGCCGAGGTGGTCTCGTGAGTGGTCCGCTGGCGGGTGTCCGGGTCCTCGAGGTGGCGATGTACGGCTTCGTGCCGTCGTGTGGTGCGGTGCTCGGTGAGTGGGGCGCCGAAGTCGTCAAGGTCGAGCATGCGGTGACCGGCGACCCCCAACGCGGACTGCGTCAGACCGGCTCGCTGCGGGTCGAGGGCGACCCGAATCCCAATGTGGAACATGCCAATCGGGGAAAGCGCAGCATCGGCCTGGACATGTCGGTGCCGGGTGGCCGGGAGGTCCTGCTGGAACTCGTCCGGCGTTCGGACGTCTTCCTCACCAGCTTCCTGCCCGGGCATCGACGCAAGTTCGGCATCGATGTCGAGGACATCCGTGCGGTCAATCCGAAGATCGTCTACGCGCGCGGCAGTGCCTTCGGCCCGCGCGGTCAGGAATCGGAGAAGGGCGGCTACGACATGACCGCCTTCTGGTGCCGCGCAGGCACCGCCGCGACCATCACCCCGCCCGGGATCGAGGGCATGATCGGGCCGCCCGGCCCGGCATACGGCGACACCATCTCCGGCACGAATCTGGCAGGCGGGATCGCTGCGGCCCTGTTCAAGCGCGAGCGCACCGGCGAGCCGTCGGTGGTCGACGTCTCGCTGCTGGGCAGTGGCCTGTGGGCGATGGGTCACACCATCGCGCTGACCCAGCATCTGGGGGAGCGGCTGGTGGCTCCGGTGCCCGGCGTGCACGGTTCGCCCATCAACCCCCTGGTCGGTCTCTACGAGACCGCCGACGGCCGCTACATCTCCTTCGTGATGATGCAGCCGACGAAGTTCTGGGCGGATGTGTGCCGCCACATGGAGGTCACCGAATACATCGACGATCCACGGTTCGGCACGGTGGAGCAGATCGCCGCCCACACCGCCGACGCGGTGGAGATCCTCGGTAAGGCCATGGCCACCCGCACCCTTGCCGAGTGGTCCACGCGGTTCGCCACCCTGGCCGGTCCGTGGGCGCCGGTCCAGGACACCCTGCAGGCCGCGGCCGATGCCCAGGTCCGGGCCAACGAGTATCTGGTGCAGGCAGGCGAACTGGAGTTGGTGTCCAACCCGGTGCAGTTCGACGTGGCGGCGCCCACTAGTGGGCCGGCCCCGGCTTTCGCCGAACAAACCGACGAGATCCTCGAAGAGATCGGTCTGGACTGGGACCGCATCATCGAACTCAAGACCGCCGGCGCGGTTACGTAGGCAGCGCCGGAGATCCGATGTCGACGCTCAGAACCGCTGGTGTACAGCTACCTTCCTGTGGCTGTGACCTGCGTCGCAGTACCGCCGCTGGTGCGGTGGCCATCACACCATGGTCGGAACCGGCTCATTGTTTGCCACGCGAGCGCTATTTGCACGCGCAAACAGTGCCGCCGGCGCGTGTGCCAATAGCGCACGCCGACGGTCGGGCGCGGTTCGAGGTGGCGCCGGATAGGCGACGACGCCTATGCCGGAGCTCAGCTCGGGCGAGCGTGGCAGCCGTCGGCAAAGCGCTCCAAAAACGCTGGAATACAACAGTTTTGATGTATATAGCAACCGTGTGCAGGGCGGTCCGCGATAGCGGAGCCGATCAGGTTTCGGGGAGACCCGACCATGGCATGAGGGTATCGCTGGGACGCACTGGGGCCCCGCGCACGATGGTCAGCATGACATGGCCGGCATCAGATGATGTGGAAGTTGCTGAAGTTCACGATTCCCTCACCGCACGTGACTCAATCGGCTATGAAGGTGACGACTTCGCCGAGTTCTTGAAGATCCCGGAAGGACCGTTGGCCGATGGCAGGTAAGGGAC
>NZ_CP050192.1:1449533-1619298 GCF_011694515.1 Mycobacterium sp. DL592
CAACGCGGTGCGGACCTCACTGATCGTCGTCGTCTCGGTGACGCTGCTGGTCTCGCTGGCCATCTACGGCTCCAACGGCAACTTCAACCTGTCCGGATAGGGAGAAGACGTGACGAGAAATCTGGGTCCCGGACCGGTCGACCGATCCGAAACCGAAACCTCGGCAGCGCCTATCGCGGCGCGGCCGGGGCAGAGCTTCGGCTCGCGCAGCTCGGCGCGTCCGCTCGCAGGTCTGGCCACCGTGCTGGCCATCGTCGCAATCTTCGCGGTTTCGGTTGGTCTGTTCCGTGGCTCCTTCACCAAAACCGTTCCGGTGACGGTGATTTCCGATCGCGCCGGCCTGGTGATGAATCCCGACGCCCGCGTCAAGATGCGCGGCGTCCAGGTCGGCAAGGTCGCCTCGATCGAAGCGCGCCCGGACGGGACGGCAGCGCTGCACCTGGCCATGGATCCCGACCAGCTGCGCCACATTCCCGAGAATGTGTTCGTCGACATCGCGTCGACCACGGTGTTCGGCTCGAAGTTCGTCGAACTCGTTCCGCCGGCCGACCCGACGTCGCAGCGGATGCAGCCCGGGCAGGTGGTCAATGCCGGTCATGTGACCGTCGAGATCAATACCGTCTTCCAGCAACTGGTTTCGGTACTCAACAAACTCGACCCCGCCAAGCTCAACGAGACACTCGGTGCGCTGTCCACCGCGTTCAGCGGCCGCGGTGAGAAGATCGGCCAGACCCTGACCGACTTCGACCGGCTGTTGGCGAAACTCGACCCCAGCCTGCCCAACCTCAAGCACGACATCGAGGTGTTCCCCGCGGTGGCTGACGCCTACGCAGATGCCTCCGACGATCTGGTGCGCACCGCCAACAACGCCGCACAGCTGAGCCGGTCGATCGTCGACGAGCAGCACAATCTCGACGCAGTACTGATGAGCGCCGCCGGATTCGCCGATCTGGGCAGCGAAGTGCTGGGCGACAACCGCCAAGGGCTCAGCGACGCGATCCATGTGCTGCTGCCGACAACCGACCTGCTGGCCCGCTACCACGACAACATCTCGTGTGGCCTGGGCGGCATCGTCCCGTTCGCGACCTCGCCGCCGCTGCCGGTGCCCGGCGTGCTGGTATCGGTGAGCTTCCTGCTCGGCATCGAGCGCTACCGCTGGCCGCAGGACCTCCCGAAGGTCAACGCCAAGCTCGACCGGCCGATCTGCAAAGAGATGGGATTGCCCAACGTGCCGTATGAGTACGTGCCGCCGATGCTCGTCGCCGACGTGGGCGCCAACCCCTGGCGCTACGGCAACCAGGGCATCCTGCTGAACTCCGACGGGCTCAAGCAGGCCCTGTTCGGGCCCATCGACGGCCCGCCCCGCAACAGCACCCAGATGGGGATGTCGGGATGACGCGCGACCGCCGGACACTCATCAAGTTCGTCATCTTCGGCATCATCATGTCGATCCTGACCGCCTCGCTGTTCTTCATCTTCGGTCAGTACCGAACCGGTTCCACCAACGGCTATTCGGCGGTGTTCGCCGACGCGTCGCGGTTGAAGGCCGGCGACACGGTCCGCATTGCCGGCATCCGGGTCGGCACCGTCAACGACCTCGAGTTGCGGCCCGACAAGTCGGTGCTGGTCAGCTTCGACACCGACCACGACGTGGTGCTGACGACCGGAACCAAGGCTGCGGTGCGGTATCTGAACCTCGTCGGCGATCGCTATCTGGAACTCGTGGACGGTCCCGGGTCGACCAAGGTGATGCCCGCGGGCTCGCTGATCCCGGCCGACCGCACGGCCGGTGCGCTGGATCTCGACCTGCTGCTCGGCGGGCTCAAACCCGTTATCCAGGGCCTCAATCCACAAGATGTCAATGCCCTGACGACATCTCTGATCCAGGCGTTCCAGGGTCAGGGCGGCACATTGCAGTCGCTGTTCTCCAAGACCTCGTCGTTCTCCAATGCGCTGGCCGACAACGACCAGACCATCCAGCAGTTGATCGACAACCTCAACACGGTCGTCGGGGTGCTGGCCAAGGACGGCGGACAGTTCGACGCGTCGATCGACAAGCTGGAGCAGCTGATCTCGGGGCTGTCCGGCGACCGCGACCCGATCGGCACCGCCATCACCTCGCTGGACAACGGCACCGCCTCACTGGCCGGCCTGCTCGGCCAGGCCCGCACACCGCTGGCCAACGCCGTCGAACAGATGAATCGCCTTGCGCCGCTTCTCTACGACAGCAAGGACGGCCTGGAGGCCGGGATCAAGCGGATGCCCGGCAACTACCGCAAGCTCGTGCGACTGGGTGCCTACGGCAGCTTCATCCAGTACTACATCTGCGGCCTGTCGGTGCGGGCCTCCGACCTGCAGGGCCGGACAGTGGTCTTCCCGTGGATCAAGCAAGAGACCGGAAGGTGCACGGAACCCGATGCTTAAGTACCGCGGAGCGAATCTGGCCAGGGCGGGCTTTCTGGGCGCGACCCTGATCATCCTGGTGATCCTGGTGGGCCTGCAGCCCGAGAAGCTGCTGTCCTCGGCGACCGACGTCCGCTACCAGGCTTTGTTCAGCGAAGCCGGCGGACTCATGCCCGGCAACGACGTCACGGTCTCCGGCATGAAAGTCGGTACCGTACAAGACGTTGCACTCGAAGACGGCGATGCGCTGGTCACCTTCCAGGTCAAAGGTGCGGTTCCGCTGGGCTCGGACACCACCGCCCACATCCGCACCGGCACCCTTCTCGGCGAGCGGGTGCTGACCCTCGAGTCGGCAGGCAACGCCGCGATGCCGCCGCGCACCGTCATTCCGATCACCAGGACGTCCTCGCCCTACTCGCTGACCGAAGCGGTCAGCGACCTGACCGCCAACACCGCGGGCACCGACACCGCGGCGTTGAACCAATCGCTGGACACCTTGTCGGACACCCTCGACCAGCTGGCGCCCCAACTCGGCCCCACGTTCGACGGGGTGACCCGGCTGTCCAAGTCGCTCAACGCCCGCAACGACTCGCTGGCCGCCCTGCTCAAGAACGCCGCCGACGTCAGCGTGGTGCTCGGCAAGCGCAGCCAGAAACTGAACACGTTGCTGCTCAACGGCAATGACCTCCTCGGGGTACTCAACGACCGTCGGCTGGCGATCTCCAGCCTGCTGTCCAACACCTCGGCCGTGGCCCAGCAGCTCACCGGTCTGGTCAACGACAACGAGAAGAAGCTCGCGCCGACACTGCAGCGGCTGAACTCCGTGCTCGCGATGCTGGAGAACCAGCGCGACAACCTGTCCAAGGCGCTGCCCGGTCTGGCGAAGTTCGAGCTGACGCAGGGCGAGACGGTTTCCAGCGGCTTCTACTACAACGCCTTCGTGCCCAACGTGCAGCCGGCGCAGTTGCTGCAGCCGTTCTTCGACTACGCCTTCGGCTTCCGTCGTGGCACCGACGCCGGCCAGCCGCCGGACAATGCCGGACCGCGAGCCGAGATTCCGTTCCCGTACAACGGCATACCGCAGCCCAACGAACGGTGGGGACAGCCATGAGGCGCAAACGATTCGTCGTAGCGGCAGCGGCACTGCTGGCCGTGCTCCTGCTCGCAGGAGCGACTTTCCTGGTGCGGCAGATGTACTTCGCGCCCACCAAGATCACCGCCTACTTCCCGAGCGCCACCGGTATCTACGCCGGTGACGAGGTGCGGATCTCGGGTGTGAAGGTCGGCAAGATCACCTCGATCGAACCGGACGGCACCCAGGCCAAGATCATGATGAACGTCGACCACGGCGTGCCGATCCCCGCTGACGCCAAGGCTGTCATCGTGGCGCAGAACCTGGTGGCCGCGCGCTATCTCCAGCTCACCCCGGCCTACCGCAAGAACAGCGGCGCGAAGATGGCCAGCGGTGCGGTGATTCCGGTGGAACGCACCGCGGTCCCGGTGGAGTGGGATGAGGTCAAGAACCAGATCACCCGGCTGGCCACCGATCTGGGGCCCAAGGGCAATGTCTCGACGACCTCGGTCAGCAAGTTCATCGACAGCGCCGCCAACGCACTGGACGGCAACGGCGAGAAGCTGCGCCAGACGATCGCCCAATTCTCCAGTGTCAGCCGTGTTCTCGCCGAAGGCAGCGGCAACATCGTCGACGTGATCAAGAACCTGCAGGCGGTCGTGACCACCCTGCGGGATAGCAATGTCCAGATCGTCGCGTTCCAGAACCGGTTGGCGACGCTGACCAGTGTGATCAACGACAGCAGTTCAGACCTCGACGGGGCGATCAGCAACCTGTCGGTGGCTATCGGGGAGGTACAGCGTTTCATCGCCGAGACCCGTGACCCGACCTCCGAACAGATTCAGCGCCTGGGCAACGTCACCCAGATCCTGGTCGACAACAAGACCGCACTGGAGAACGTGCTGCATATCTCGCCGACGGCATTCGCCAACGGGTACAACATCTACAATCCTGACACTGGTGACTTCGGCGGCGGCTTCACGCTGCCGAACTTCTCCAGTCCGGTCGGGTTCATCTGTGGCTCGATCGGTGCGCTGGAGAACACCACCGCGCCGGAGACGGCCAAGCTGTGCGCGCAGTACCTCGGCCCGGCGCTGCGACTGCTGAACTTCAACTACATTCCGATCCCGACCAACCCGTACCTGATGAAGTCGGCCAATCCGGACAACATCGTCTACACCGACCCGTCGCTGGCCCCGGGTGGACCCGGCCCGGCGCGCGGTCCGGAGGATCCACCGGCCGTCTCGGCGTACACCGGGTTGAACAACGACGAGGGTGCGCCCCCGAATTACGGCCAGCCGCCGGCGATCGCACCGGGGCCGACCGCGCCTGACGTCCCGCACGCTCCGGTGTATCCGTCACCGGCGCTGTTGCCGGGCCAGTCGGTTCCGACGGTGTCGAACCTGCCGGGGATGTTGATGCCGGGAACGAGAGGACCGATTCCCGACCCGTCGTATGTGCCGCCGCCGGCGGCACCCGCGACGGCCGCACCGCCCGGCCCGCCGCTTCCGGCCGAAGGGACACCGTGATGCGTAGAACGACGATCCGGGGAGCGCTCGTGGCGGTGGGCGCGGTGATGCTCACCTCCGGCTGCGCCTTCCAGGGCCTCAACTCGCTGCCACTGCCCGGCGCCGTCGGCCGCGGCCCCGGTGCGAACATCTATCACGTCGAGGTCGACAACGTCGGCACGCTGGAGTCCAATTCGCCGGTTCTGATGAACGACGTCGTGGTCGGCAGTGTCGGCAAGATGTCGCTGCGGGGCTGGCATGCCGACGTCGAGATCTCGGTCAAACCTGATATCGACATCCCCGCCAACGCCGTCGCGAGCGTGGGGCAGACCAGCCTGCTGGGCTCGATGCATGTCGCGCTGAGCGCACCGCTGGGTGAAAAGCCCAGTGGGCGGCTGGTTCCCGGCGCGACCATCCCGCTGAGCCAGACCTCGAAGTACCCGTCCACCGAACAGACCCTCTCGGCCGTGGCCGCCGTGGTCAACGGTGGTGGGCTGGGCCAGATCAGCGAGATCATCCACAACTTCAGCGCCGCGCTGTCCGGCCGGGAGGGCGACGTCCGGGATCTGCTGACCCGGCTGGACAACTTCGTCGGCGTGCTCGACGAGCAGCGCGACAGCATCGTCGCCTCTATCAAGTCGCTGAATCGGTTGTCCGGAACCTTCGCCGGCCAGAGCGACGCCATCGACCGGGTGCTCACCGAATTGCCGCCCGCCCTGGACGTTCTCATCAAGGAACGCCCCGCGCTGACCACGGCGCTGAGCAAGCTCGGAACCTTTAGCGACACCGCCAGCGGGGTGGTCAACGATGTACAGGCCGACCTGGTGCAGAACCTGAAGAATCTGGAACCGGCGCTCAAGGGACTGGCCGACATCGGACCCGACATCGGCAAGGCGCTCGCCTACGCGACGACGTTCCCGTACAGCCAGGGTTTGATCGACCGCGCCGTGCGCGGTGACTACATGAACCTGTACGCGGTGCTCGACTTCACCGTGCCGCGGCTCAAACGCGGCCTGTTCCTGGGTACCCGGTGGGGCGAAGAGCACGCGAAACTCGTTCCGGCGCCCGGTGATCCGTGGTACCTGAACTACACCTACGAGCCGCTGTCGACGGGTGTCTCGGCGCCGCCGCAGGGTGAGGACGGCGCACCGCTGAGTGCGGCGTCAGCGCCGATGCCACCGGTGGACGGGCCGGTCCTGCCGGTCGTACCACCGGCTTTCGGCGGGCTGTTCGCGGTGCCCAGCCAGGAGGCGGTCGATCAGATCTTCGCCGGCCCCTACAGCGGAGGTCACTGATGCTGACGCGTTTCGTCCGGAACCAGCTGATCATTTTCACGATCGCGTCGGTTGTCGGCATGGCGGTGATGCTCTTCGCCTACATGCAGGTACCCACCCTGCTCGGGGTCGGCAAGATCAACGTCAAACTGGAGCTGCCTGCCAGCGGCGGGCTCTACCAGTTCTCCAACGTCACCTATCGCGGCGTCCAGATCGGCAAGGTGACGTCGGTGGAGCTGACCGACACCGGAGCGCTGGCCACGATGTCGCTGGACACCGCGCCGAAGATTCCGGCCGATCTGGATGCCAACGTCCGCAGTATCTCGGCGGTGGGTGAGCAGTTCGTGGATCTGGTGCCGCGCACCAAGTCCGGGCCCTATCTCGAGGATGGCTCGGTGATCCCGGTGAAGGAAGCCTCGATCCCGCAACCGGTCGGGCCGATGCTCGACCAGGTCAGCAAGCTGCTCGACACCATCCCGCAGAACAAGATCGCCCAACTTCTCGACGAGTCGTTCAAGGCCTTCAACGGTGCCGGGTTCGACATCCAGTCGCTGCTGGACTCGGCGTCGAAGCTCTCCGGCGACATCAACGGGATCTCCGACCAGACCCGCGCGCTGGTTGACGACACCGGACCGCTGCTGGACGGCCAGGCGCAGACCACCGACTCGATCAAGATCTGGTCGCGCAGCTTCGCCGGCATCAGCGGCACCCTGCAGAAGAACGACCCCCAGATCCGCAACATCCTGCAGACCGCGCCGGGTGCGGTATCGGAGGCCTCGGCGCTGCTCAACCAGATCAAGCCGACGCTGCCGGTGCTGCTGGCCAACCTGAACACGGTGGGGCAGGTGCTGGTCACCTACAACCCGGGTATCGAACAGCTCCTGGTGATCCTGCCGGCCTACATCGCCGCGCAGCAGTCGTTCGGTCTGCCGAAGAACAACCCCACCGGTCTGCCGCTGGGCGAGTTCTCGGCGATGTTCGGCGACCCGCCGCCGTGCACCGTCGGGTTCCTGCCGCCGTCACAGTGGCGCTCACCGGCCGACCTCTCCGATATCGACACCCCCGACGGGCTGTACTGCAAACTGCCTCAGGATTCCCCGATTTCGGTGCGCGGTGCCCGCAACTATCCCTGCATGGACAAGCCGGGCAAGCGCGCACCCACGGTGGAGATCTGCCAGAGCGACAAGCCCTACGAGCCGCTGGCGATGCGCCAGCACGTGACCGGCCCGTATCCCATCGACCCCAATCTGGTGTCCCAGGGCATCCCGCCGGATGACCGGGTGACGTTCAACGACAACATCTACGGTCCGTTGGAGGGCACGCCCCGGCCGCCCGGACCCGTCCCCGCAGGGGCTCCACCCGCTGCGGCGCCGGATGTTGTTGCGCCCCCGGCTGATCCGGCTGGGCCCTTGCCGGGGCCCGCGGCGGCCCCGGCACCCGACGGTGGTGCGGTGCCGGTAGCGCCGAGTTCCTACGGCGCCAACCGAACTGGGATACCGAAGGTGGCCGTCGCCTACTACGACCCGCAGAACGGCCGGTACCTGACCCCGGACGGTCAGTACCGGCAGCAGTCCAGCCTGGTTGCCGGCGGTGCGCCCAAGTCGTGGAAGGACCTGCTGCCGACGTAGGCGGCCGGCCCGGAATGGAGAAACCATGATGCGCGCAGTCAATGTAACCATCGGCGCCTGCGTGGCAACCCTGGTTGCCGCAACGGGTGTCGCGGCCCAGGCCCATGCCAGCGGCCCCTACGGCATCGAGCTCAACGGGCAGTACCTGGTCACCTCGGTCGGCAGCATGTCGAAGACCAACGAGGTGTTCCACGACGAGCAGACGGTGCAACAGGTGTGGACCACCACCTCGACATGCGAGAGCCCGACGTCGTGCACCGGCCACCTGACCAGCAGTCTGGGCTGGGAAGCCGACATGGTCTACACCGAGGATCGCTGGGTGATCCGGCGGACCATTCCCAACTGGGAGCCGTGTGCCGACGGTACGGCGTCACCGGGTAAGCAGGAGTTCCGATTCTGGGTGGTCGACGCCAACGGTCAGCGCTATCCGTCCGACGGCTCTTTGTTCGGGGGCTACGACGAGACCTACGGTCTCAGTGGAGCCTGCGGGCGCAACCTCCCACTGGTGATCAAGATGCCGGTGCGGGTGCAGCGCATCGTCCAGTAACAGCCTTGGCCGTCAAGAGAATTCGACGTCGGACATCTTGATCTGCCCGCCGTCGCGCTGCAGGCTCACCACCACCCGCCAGACTCGGGGCTGCTGATCCTCCTTGGGCGCGTTGGGCCCTTCCCGATGCGAGGTCGCGGCGACCAGCACCACGGCCGTCTGGTCGTCCATCTGCTCGACCGCGGCGTCGTTGACGGTGACCTTGGTGACCATCTTGGAGTCCTGCAACGCCTTGATCAGATCGTCGGAGGTTTCCTGGAAGTTGTTCTGGAACTTGCCAACCGAGTCGTCGATGAGTCGCTGCACGCTCTCCTTGGCCTTGTTGTAGTCCATCGACATCAGGTTGACCACACCCTGACGGGCGGCGGCGGCGTACTCGGCAGTGCGGTGGCGTTCGTCGGCGGCTTTCTTGTGCTGCCACAGCATGAATCCGGTGCCGCCGAGCAGGCCTGCGATGAGCAGGATCACCAGGCTGGCCGCGACGGTTCGCCAGGACGGCACCCCGGGCCGGCGCTTCTTGACCGCGAGCGTCTCGGGTTCGCCGGCGGCGCCCTCGTCCTCGGCGCCATCGGCCTCGGCCACAGTGGGTTCGGCCGACTCACTGGCGGCTTCCAGCTTGCGGCGCAGCTCTTCTGCGCGGGCGCGGGCGGCCTCAGCGCGTGCCTCGGCCTCGGCAGCCGCAGCCTCGGCCTCATCGGCAGTCACGAGGGTGTCGTCGGCCTCGGGCGTCTCGGGTTCACGCTTGCCGGTCGGCATCGGACCTCCTCGTCCATCGCGGTCGCGTGGACCACGACCTTAGTACTGCTGCCTAGCATTCCACAGACCGGGATTTCTTCTCCGAGCGGGAGAATTCGCTTACCGAGTGTGCGAAAGTAATCGGGTGCGAAAGACCGTCGTAGCTCTGGCCGCGCCCCTGGTTGCCGGCTTGCTGATGCCGGCGCCTGCGTTGGCGGACCCGGCCCCGGCACCCGTCAATGCCAACGAGTGCAATGACGCATTCTGCACTCCCGGCATCACCGCCGGGGTGGAGCTCGGTGCACCGTGCAGCGACACCGGCTACTACGTCTTCGGTGTCGACACCCGCAACAACTGGGGCCGCCTGGTGTTCTGCGGCTCACCGCGGCGCTACGAGCCGCGTTACTTCCGCTCCCCGCCGATGGTCGGGGTCAAGCAGTTCAACACCAACTGCAGCGGCTACGAGAACGATGTGGCGCAGGCGCCCGACGGAATGTTCCTCACCTGCGCGATCCAGAACAACGAGTCCATCTGGGTGCGCGGCGACGCCTGATCAGCCCGCCGGCGGCGCGAGATTGAACTCACGCAGGGAATGTGCGAGTAGCGGCCTGCGCAGGTTCAATCTCGGCGCGTGGTGCTATCCGGTGAACCGGACGTGGATGTCGGTGAGCCCCCGCAGGATGTAGGTCGGTTCGTAGCTGTAGCGGCGGTCGCCGGCCGGGCCGTGAACGTCGGAGTCGATGGTGATCTCACCCATCCGGTCCAGCATCCGTTCCAGTGACACCCTGCCCTCCACCCGGGCCAGAGGCGCACCGGGGCAGGAGTGCACACCGCGGCCGAAGGCGATGTGCTCACGAACGTTGGGGCGGCCCAGCTGGAATTCGTGGGGATCGCTGAACCGGCGGGGGTCGCGGTTGGCCGCCCCTGGCAACACCATGACGACGGTGCCCGCCGGGACGTCCAGATCGCCGACCGTCGTCGACCGGCGCGCCAGCCGCGAGTCACTCTTGACCGGGCTTTCCAGGCGCAGCGACTCCTCGATGAACGTCGGGATGAGGCTGCGATCCGACCGCAGCGCCTGCTGCACGTCGGGCCGTTCGGCGAGCACCTTGATGGCCCCCGACAGCAGCTTGGCGGTGGTCTCCTGGCCGGCGGCGAACAGGAACGTCGCGGTGCGCACCACGTCGATGATCTCCGGGGTGGAACCGTCCGGGTACTTCGCGGTGGCCAGCTCGGTCAGCACGTCGTCGCGGGGCCTGCTGCGCCGGTCCTCGAGGTAGCCGCTGAACTTGTCGTCGAGGAACTCCAGCGGGTTGGTGCCCACAGATTCGTGGTCGAGCGATCCGACCCGGGCGCCGGGCCGTTCGGCGCCGAGCACGACGCGGAACTCCTGGTGGTCCTCCTCGGGAACGCCGAGCAGGTCGGCGATCACCAGCAACGAGAACGGCTTGGCATACTCGGCGAGGAACTCCGCCTGGCCCTGGCTGAGGAACTCGTCGAGCTGGCGGTCGGCCAGTCGCCACATGAAGTCCTCGTTCTCCTTGAGCCGCTTGGGTGTCAGCAGCCTGCTCAGCAGCGAGCGTGCCCGGGTGTGGTCGGGCGGATCCATGGTGACCATGTGCTCGTACATCGGGAACTGGGTCCGGTGCGCATCGATCTGGGCGTTGAGATCGTCACCGTCGGGCGTGAAAGGCAGGGGAGGGAACGGCCCGCCGAGCGCGACGATCGACGAGAAGTCGTCGACGTTCTTGTAGACGGTCAGCGCCTCGTCGTAACCGGTCACCGCGACGAACCCGTGCGGCTGCAGCCGCAGCACCGGGTTCTGGCTGCGCAGGTAGTCGTAATACGGGTACGGGTCGGGCACCAGCGACTGGTCGGTGAGGAAATCGAGGTCAGCGAAAGCGGTCATGAGTTCCTCCTCGAGCGGCAAAATGCTGAGCACTTGCTTAGCACGGCGTAAAGTGCGGGGTCAAGGCTGGCCGATAAGGCCCACGTAGGATCGGCGTGTTTGATTCTGGAAGTCGGAGGGGCGATGGCATCGGCGCGGCGGATCGGGGCGCCCGACGCGAAGAACCGCATGGCATTGATCGACGCGGCCGAGCAGCTGCTGCTCGAAGAGGGCTATGCCGCGGTCACCTCGCGCCGGGTCGCCGAGAAAGCCGGCCTCAAGCCCCAGCTGGTGCACTACTACTTCCGCTCGATGGACGATCTGTTCCTCGAGGTGTTCCGCCGCTACGCGGACCTGGGCATGGCGGCCCACGAACGGGCGCTGGCCTCGCCGCAGCCGCTGTGGGCGCTGTGGCGGCACGGTTTGAATCCGGCGGCCAGTCGCCTGACGATGGAGATGGCGGCGCTGGCCAATCACCGCAAGGCGTTGCGCACTGAGATTTCGCAGTATGCCGAGCGGTACCGCGAGCAGCAGAGCACCGCGTTCGTCACCGCACTCGAGCGCCATGAAGTTCTGCCTGACGAGGTGCCCCCGGTCGTGTGGTCGATCCTGATGACCGGGGTGTCCACCGTGCTGGTGATGGGCGAAGCCCTGGGGGTGACCGCCGGGCATCGCGAGACCATCGAGATCGTCGAGCGCTATCTCACGCTGATGGAGGGTGCGCCGACGGCGCCCGAAGCCGACTCAGCTCACCAGTGGCGCAGCGAGCAGAGCGCGCCTTTGGCGCCGGAGTTCTCGGCGACGACGACCCCGTCGACCGCCAGAACACAATGAAAATTGGGCGGATTCGGCGACCGGCCGCTAGTGGCCATCACCATCGCCCATTCGTCGGGGTTGGCCAGTGACACGTTCAGCACCCACTTCTGCGACGGCCCGAGGTCGGCTTCGACGTTGGGGCTGAACAGGTAAGGGTCGTGGCTGTAGTCGGCCCAGTTCGGCGGGTCGGTGTCGCGGTAGTAGATCTCGGCGCCCCGGAACGGTTGCTCGGTGAAGACGCTGTAGGTGACCTGATGCATCACCGGGTCTTCGGCGCTGGCGGTCGCCGCGGTCGCAGCGACTCCGGCAGTGGCCACGACGAGCGCTGAGCCGACCCGGACGAACCTCATCGCGCAGCCTCGCACGCCGCCTCCTTCACCGAAACCAGTCACCGGATTGTAGGGCCTGAAACGGTTCGCACACCGGCGAACCCGGATATCGGGACATGCTCACTTGGCCCGGTTCATCACCCGGTCGGCGGCGTCCCAGTGTTCGTCGGACACCCACAGTCCGGCGAAGGCGTCGATGGCCTGTTGTGGTGTTGCGCCCGCGATCACCTTCTTGATCTCGCCGGCCGGCCGATTGGCCAAAGACTTTGCCAGCGAACGCCATTCGTCGGCGAACGATGCCCGCGGCACCACCCGGTCGATCAACCCGAGCTGGTGGGCCTCGGTGGCGCGCAGGATGGTCCCGGAGCCGGCCAGCATCAGTGCCCGCCCCCGGCCGACCAGTTGGGCCAGCCGTTCGGCGCCGCCCCAGGCCGGCATGATCCCCAGCGCCACCTGGTTGAAGCCGATATTGACGTCGTCGGCGGCCACCCGGATGTCAGCGGCGACGGCGACTTCGGCTCCGCCGCCGAGAGCGTGCCCGTTGAGCGCGGCGATGACCGGAGCGGGGAAATCGGCGATCCGGTCGCAGATCGTGCGCATCCGGCGCGCCATCGCGGCGGCCTCGTCGTGGGTGCGTAACGCGCTGAGTTCCTTGAGGTCACCCCCCGAGACGAACGCGCGGTCACCGCCTCCGGTGATCACCAGCGCTCTGGCCTGCGCCGCGGCGTCGAGCGCCTCCTCGAGTTCACCCATGGTGGACAAGGCGATGGCATTGCGGGCATGCGGGCGGTCGATCGTGAGAACGGCCAGGTCGTCGCTCCAGTCGAGATCAACCATTCTGGGTTCTCCGATTCCGGTATTGGCATTCTCGGCTTCGGAGAATAGCATCGCCAGCGGCCCCGAGGCGCAGGCAGGGTTGGCGACCAGCCGCGTGCGCGAAGAGAAGAGTCAGATGCGAAACATCCCGGTTGAGCTCAGGAAACACTACGAGGAACAGGGCTGGTGGACCCAGGAAACGCTCGGCGAAACGCTGGCGCGAGGGTTGGCGGCCAGTCCTGATACCGGATTCTGCGTGCATTCCGAGGTCCGCCCGTTCACCGGAACCTTCGGCGACGTCGAGGGGATGGCCCGGCGGCTGGCCGCGGGCCTGCGGGCGCGCGGGGTGGGCCCAGGCGATGTGATCGCCTTCCAACTGCCCAACTGGGTCGAGGCCGCGGCGACGTTCTGGGCCTCGGCGTTCCTGGGGGCGGTGGTCGTGCCGATCGTGCACTTCTACGGCCGCAAGGAGCTGAGCTACATCCTCGAGACCGCCAAGCCGACGGTGTTCATCACCGCGGAGCGCTTCCGGCACATGGAGTTTGCGCCCGACCTGTGCGCCGACGTGCCGATCGTGGGACTCGTCGGCGCCGGGTTCGACGACCTGCTGGCCGAGCAACCGATGATCGGGGAACTGCACACCGATCCCGCCGCGCCGGCACTCATCGCGTTCACCTCCGGCACCACCCGCGATCCCAAGGGGGTGATCCACAGCCATCAGACGCTGAGCTTCGAGACGCGCCAGCTGCTGGCCAACTACGCCTCCGGTCGCGGCCGCCAGATCACCGCCACCCCGGTGGGCCACTTCATCGGAATGGTCGGTGCCTTCCTCATCCCGGTGATCGAGGGCGCGCCCGTCGACCTCTGCGACGTCTTCGATCCCGGCCGCGTTCTGGAACTGATGGAACGCGAGGGTATGTCGATGGGCGGCGGGCCACCGTACTTCGTCACCAGCCTGCTCGACCATCCGGACTTCACCGACGCGCATCTGAGCCGGATCACCAATGTCGGCCTCGGCGGGTCCACGGTGCCCGTCACCGTCACCCGCCGGCTCGCCGATCTGGGCATCCATGTGTTCCGGTCCTACGGCAGCACCGAGCATCCGTCCATCACCGGATCCGAACAGGACGCCCCCGAGGACAAGCGACTGCTCACCGACGGCAACGTCCGCCCCGGGGTGGAGATCCGGTTGACCGAGGAGGGCGAGATCCTCTCTCGCGGGCCGGATCTGTGCTTGGGCTATACCGATGACGAGCTCACCGCGAAGGCGTTCGACGACGAGGGCTGGTATCACACCGGCGACATCGGCATCCTGGACTCCGACGGCTATCTGACGATCACCGACCGCAAGGCGGACTTCATCATTCGCGGCGGTGAGAACATCAGCGCCCTGGAGGTCGAAGAGGTGCTGCTGACCATGCCCGCGGTGGCCGAGGCGGTCGTGGTGGCCGCCCCAGAACCCCGGCTCGGCGAGCATGCCGCTGCCGTGGTGCGGATCCGGGAGGGCCACACCATGCCCACCCTGCAAGAGGTGCGCGCCCATTTCGAGAACGCCGGTGCCGCGCGCCAGAAATGGCCGGAGGAGCTCTACCAGGTCGACGACTACCCGCGCACTGCGAGCGGCAAGGTGCAGAAGTACTTGGTGCGCAAGGCTATTGCCGAGGGGTGCAAGTCAAGTTGAGACCGCACTGAGGGCGAAGATCCGGACGTATAGCCGCTCTCAGTGCGGTGTCAACTCGGAAGTTCTACGGACTCGCCGGTCGCCGCGAAGTAACCCGCCCGGTAGCCGAACACCATGCCGGGTCCGATGGTGCCGCCGGCACCGCCGTAGGCCCGGCCGGTGACGCCTGCCATCGCGTTGCCCGCCGCATAGAGCCCGGCGATCGGCTTACCGCTGACGTGCAGCACCCGGCCGTCGCGGTCGGTACGCGGGCCGCCCTTGGTGCCCATCGAGCCGACCGAGATCGGCACCGCGTAGTACGGAGCAGTGTCGATGGGGCCCAGGGTCTTTGCCGCTGTCGTGGTTGCCGAGGCATCGCCCCAGTACCCGTCGTAGGCACTCGAGCCGCGGCCGAAGTCAGGGTCGGTCTCCCGGGTGACGTTGTCGTTCCAGCGCGCCAGTGTCTGCTCAAGGCCGTCGGGATCGATGCCGGTCTTCTCGCCCAGTTCGGCGAGATCGGCGGATTGGTTGAACCACTCGGGGGCGGGGCCGTCGGGCTCGACGCCGAGGAACCCGTAGTGCTTGAGGTGCAATGAGTCGAACACCATCCAGGCCGGATCGTTGACGTAGCCGCCGCGCGGGTCCAGATAGTGGAACGCACCGGCCATCGAGTTGTAGTCGCAGGCCTCGTTGACGAAGCGCTTGCCGGCACGGTTGACGATGATGCTGCGCGGCCGGGTGCGCTCCAGGCGGACACTGCGGCTGCGGGGCTTTCCCTCGATGGTGTCGCCGGGGATCCGCACGATCGGCACCCACCAGGCCTCGCCCATGTTGCCCAGGTCTGCGCCGTGGGCCATCGCCATCCGCAACCCGTCCCCGGTGTTGTTCGGTGGGGATACCGCGCCGCGCATCGGGCCGCGCAGGAACGCCCCGACAAGGCTCTCGTCCCACTCGAAGCCGCCGGTGGCCAGGACCACGCCCTTGCGCGCCCGCACGGTGATCTCCTTGCCGCCCAATGCGATCCGCACACCGATCACCGAACCGGCATTGGCGATCAGTTCGAGCGCTCTGGCGTCGGTCACCGGCACGACACCGCGGTCCAGCAGGCCCTTCAACAACCCGGCGATCAGCGCACCGCCGGCCACGACCACCTCGCCGCCGCGGTCGTCGACATCGGCGTTGAGCCGCGCCCGGGTTTCGGCGTCGAACCCGACGTTGCTCCAGTCGGCGGGAAAGGTGGTGATCCGCTCAGCCCACTCACCCAGGCGCGTCACCTCGTAGGGCAGTGGGCTCAGCGAGCGGCCGCCGACGGTCTTGCCGCCCGGCAGTTCGGGCTTGTAATCCATGTAACCCGGGGCGATTTCGAACCTGGCCTCGCTGTGGCTCTCGACGAAGTCGATCATGGGTTCGCCGGTGCGCACGAAGGTCTGCACCAGGTCCTCGTCCATCGCGCCCAGGGCCTGGGCGCGCAGGTAGGCCAGTGCGTCCTCGACGGGCAGGTCGACATCGGGGGAGCGGCGGTGGGCCGGGGTCCACACGATGCCCCCGGAGACGGCGGTGGTGCCGCCCACGGTGTGCGCCTTTTCGTATATCGCGACCGATGCGCCGTTTGCTGCGGCCGTCAATGCGGCGGTCAGTCCGGCGCCGCCGGAGCCGAGCACGACGACGTCGGCCTCGTGGTCCCAGCCCGGCGAATCGGTGTCTGTCATGGTCGGCTCCATTCTTCAGTGCGGCTGCCGCCCAACAACTTTCGTTGTGTGCATATAACGCACGACATCGTTCTTTCATTACACGCTAATGACGCGATTCTCGGGCTGTCAAGCGAAGTCACGGCATCTCCGCAGTTCAGCGGGGTGCTTAACTGAGAATCGCCGACAGCCGTTGCGCCGCGACGACGACGGCGTCCTTGCCGCGGCGCACGACATCCTCACGGTGGGAGATGAGGTTGATGCAGGCGTGCGGCGAGGTCGGCGGCCGGTGCACAGGCACCGCGAGGCCGTAGGTGTTGGGTTCGATCTCGCCGTGGGTGATCACCCAGCCCTGTGCGCGGGTCTTTGTCACCAGTCCGCGTTCGCCGGGCTGGGGCGGCATGGCCGCGAGCAGTGCGATACCGGCCGCGCCGCGATCGAGTGGGTAGCGGCTGCCCTCGTGAAAGGAGAGCTGGTAGGACACGTGGGTCGGCACGATCACCGCGATCGCGACCTGTTGGTCACCTTCGGCCACCAGCAGCGAGACGGTGCTGCCGAGCTCGTCGGCGAGCTGTCGCAGGATCGGCAGGCTCAGTTCACGGACGTTGTTGTCGAACGTCGCGCCGAGTGCGGCCAGGCCCGCGGCCACCCGGAACCGCCCGTCCTCGGACTTGGCGACCAGCCGATAGGAGGCCAGCGTGCTCAGCAGCCGGTAGGCGATGGTGCGGTGCACGCCGATGCTGTCGGCGACCTGCTGGATGGTCAAGCCGTCGCGTGAGCCCGCGACCAGCTGCAGAGCATTGAGCCCGCGGGCCAGTGTCTGTGACCCCGGTGCCGCGGCTGCGGGCCGGTCGATCTTCATCTGCGTCATGCGGTCTCCGTGTCGGACGTGCCACGACGAGCCGAACACTGCCGCAGTTCCTTGACAGGAGGCACTGCGAGAGTGATGCTCTCTATGTATAGCACACCATAGTTCAGTATTTACACACACCGCTTACAAAAAGCGAGAATGCCATTATCGCAGAAGACAGGGGCAAGTGAGTGTCGGAGTTCGAGAGCGTCTGGAGCGATCTGCAGGGCGTCGTGTTCTCGCAGGGCTATCTGGACGTCGGCGGGGTGCGCACCCGCTACTTGCACGCCGGTGACCACGACAAACCTGTACTGGTGCTGCTGCACGGGTCCGGCGGGCACGCCGAGGCCTACGTGCGTAACCTCGAAGCCCACGCCGAGCACTTCTCCACCTGGTCGATCGACATGCTGGGGCACGGCTACACCGACAAGCCGGGTCATCCGCTGGAGATCCCGCACTACGTCGGTCACCTGGCCGACTTCCTCGACGCCATCGGTGCGCCGCGCGCACACGTCTCGGGGGAATCGCTGGGCGGATGGGTGGCCTCCCGGTTCGCCGTCGACCATCCCGGCCGAGTGGACCGGCTGGTGCTCAACACCGCGGGCGGGTCGCAGGCCGACCCCGAGGTGATGAAACGAATCATCACCTTGTCGATGGCGGCCGCGGAGAACCCGAGCTGGGAGACGGTGCAGGCCCGGATCAAGTGGCTGATGGCCGACAAGTCCAAGGATTACGCCGACATCGTCGCCAGCCGCCAGCGCGTCTACCGCCAGCCCGGCTTCGTCGGCGCGATGCGCGACATCATGGCACTGCAGGATCCCGAGATCCGGCAGCGCAACCTGATCCGGCCGCAGGACTACGGTGCGATCACCGCGCCCACCCTGGTGCTGTGGACCAGTGACGACCCCACCGCCGACGTCACCGAGGGCAGGCGGATCTCGGAGATGATCCCGGGCGCGCGGTTCGAGGTGATGCAGGGCTGCGGCCACTGGCCGCAGTACGAGGATCCCAAGACCTTCGACCGTCTGCACATCGACTTCCTGCTGGGGCGGTGACGGTGGCCGCATCTGTCAACGGCAGCGCAACGGCGCGCGACGACGTCGATACCGACGTCGATGTAGCCATCGTCGGTGCCGGGCCGGTGGGCCTGACCCTGGCGAATTCGCTTGGATTGCAAGGGGTCCGGACTCTGATCGTCGACGAGCGCGATGCCCTCATCGACTACCCGCGCGGAGTCGGTCTCGACGACGAGGCGCTGCGGACGTTCCAGGGGATCGGCCTGGTCGATGCGGTGCTGCCGCACACCGTGCCCAACCAGATCCTGCGGTTCTTCGACGGCAAGCGGCGGCTGCTGGCCGAGATGGCTCCGCCCGATGCGCGGTTCGGCTGGCCCAAGCGCAACGGTTTCGTGCAGCCGCTTGTCGATGCCGAACTGCTCAAGGGTCTCAACCGGTTCGACAACGTCGAGGTGGCGTGGGCCCATCCGATGACCTCCATCACCGAGTCGGCCGACGCCGTCACCGTCGAGCTGGCGCCGAACACCGGGGTGCGCCGGGTCCGGGCCCGCTACGTCGTGGGGTGCGACGGCGGGCGCAGCGCGACACGGCGTCTGATGGGTGTGTCGTTCGACGGCACGACATCCTCGACGCGGTGGCTGGTGGTCGACGTCGCCAACGACCCGCTGGGCCATCCCAACAGCGAGGTCGGCGCCGATCCGGCCCGGCCGTACGTGTCGATCTCGATCGCCCACGGTATCCGGCGTTTCGAATTCATGATCCACGCCGACGAATCCGACGAACTGGCCGAGGACCCGGAGTTCGTCGCCCGGATGCTGGGCACGCTGATCCCGTATCCGGACCGCGCCGACATCATCCGCAGGCGGGTCTACACCCATCACTCCCGCATCGCCGGCTCGTTCCGCAAGGGGCGGATGCTGATCGCCGGGGACGCCGCCCACCTGATGCCGGTCTGGCAGGGCCAGGGCTACAACAGCGGCATCCGCGACGCCGGCAACCTCGGCTGGAAGCTTGCCGCGGTGGTCAAGGGCCAAGCGCGAGAAGAGCTGCTGGACTCCTACGACGTCGAGCGCCGCAAGCACGCCCGGGCGATGATCGATCTGTCCACCACGGTGGGCAAGGTGATCTCGCCGACCAATCGCCGGATCGCAGGACTTCGGGACGTCGTGATCCGGGGTACCTCGCTGGTGCCGACCCTCAAACGGTACGTGCTCGAGATGCGGTTCAAGCCGATGCCGTACTACGCCCAAGGGGCGGTGGTCCACAACGATCCGCCGTCCCCAGGTGTGGGCACGTTGTTCATCCAGCCCAGGGTGGACACCCGCGACCGACGCGACGTGCTGCTGGACGACGTGATCGGACCGTGGTTCGCCGTGCTGTGCTGGAACAACAATCCGCGAAAGATACTGGGCGACAGCGCCTTCGACGCCTGGAAGTCGCTCGGCGCGGTCTTCGTCGCGCTGCGCCCGCAGACCCAGCTGTCCTGGCCCGACCAGGACGATCCCGACATCGTCGTGGTCGGTGACCGCACCGGCGCGCTGAAGGCCTGGTTCGATGCCCGCCCGGAGTCGGTCATGTTCCTGCGGCCCGATCGCTGTATCGCCGGTGCCTGCATCGCCCAGCGCGCACCCGAGCTGAGCGCGGCCCTTCTCGACACACTCACCCTGACCCCGGGAGGCAACGATGGCACTGGCCCTCTGCTGCATGTCGCACAGCCCACTGCTGAACGTGCCCGGCCCGTCGGCGGAACTGCTTGAGGATGTGGAGAGCGCACTGAGCATCGCACGCGACTTCGCCCGCGAGTACGACCCCGAACTGGTCGTCATCTTCTCGCCGGACCACTACAACGGCTTCTTCTACAAGTTGATGCCGCCGTTCTGCATCGGCACCGCCGCAACCGGTGTCGGCGACTACGGTACCCAGAGCGGCCCGCTGGACGTCCCTGCAGCACTGGCCACCGAGCTGGCCGAGCACGTCTTGGATGCGGGTGTCGACGTGGCGATCTCGGCGGGTATGGAAGTCGATCACGGCACCGTGCAGCCGCTGGAGAAACTGTTCGGCGATGCCACCGCGGTGCCGGTCATCCCGATCTTCATCAACTCCGTCGCCACCCCGCTGGGCCCGCTGCACCGGGCCGCGGCCCTGGGTGCCGCGGTCGGAACGTTCCTGGCCGGACTGGACCAGCGGGTGCTCGTGGTGGGATCCGGTGGGCTGTCCCATGATCCGCCGGTACCGACGCTGAAGAGCGCGCCGCCGGCCGCGCTGGAACGCATCGTCCACGGAGCACCCATGACACCCGAACAGCGCCGGGCCCGCCAGGACGCGGTTGCCGCGGCAGCCCGGGAGTTCGCCGCCGGTGCGGGCGGGTGCCAGCCGCTCAACCCCGACTGGGACCGCTCGTTCCTGGACCTGATGGACACCGGCCGGTTCGCCGCACTCGAGGGATGGACCAACTCCTGGATCGCCGGTGAGGCAGGCAATTCCGCGCACGAGGTACGGACCTGGGTGGCCGCGTTCGCCGCGCTCGCCGCGCAGGGGCCCTATCGGACGGTCCACCACTACTACCGTGCCGCCCCCGAGCTGATCGCCGGGTTCGCCATGCGCACCGCGCTGCCGGCCGGGGCCTTCCGGTGAGCCCCGAGGTGTTCGACACCACGGTCGACGTGCTCGTGGTGGGTTCCGGCGGTGGCGGCATGACCGCCGCGCTGACCGCGCACGCCGCCGGACTGGACACGCTGGTCGTCGAAAAGGCCGGCCACTTCGGCGGTTCCACCGCCCTGTCCGGTGGCGGCATCTGGGTGCCGGGCGCCCCGTCGCAGAAACGTGAGGGCTACGCCCCAGACCCCGACGATGTCAAGCGCTACCTCGCCCAGATCACCGACGGCCTCGTCAGCGACGAGCGCATCGCCGCCTATGTCGACAATGCGCCGCTGATGATGGAGTTCCTGGAAAACATCAGCAGCTGGCTGGAATTCGTGTGGAAGCCCGGATACGCCGACTACTACCCGGAGGTGTCCGGCGGGTCGGAGCTCGGCAGCACCATCAACGTTCCGCCGATCGACCTGCGCTCCCTCGGCGAGGACGAGGAGAACCTGCTCAAGCCGCTGGCCCTGGCACCCAAGGGAATCTGGCTGGGCCCCAAGGATCTGCGGCTGTTCTACCAGGTGCGCCAGAACTGGCGTGGCAAGGTCGTCCTGCTCAAGCTGTTGTGGCGAAAGTTCCGCGCACATGCGTTCGGGGAGCGGATCGCCGCCATCGGGCAGTCACTGTCGGCCCGGCTGAGGCTGGCCATGAGGGAACAGGGCATCCCGCTGTGGCTGGACGCGCCGATGACCGAGCTGATCATCGACGTCGACGGCACCGTCGTGGGCGCGGTCATCGAACAGCACGGCAGCGCGCGGCGCATCGGCGCCCGACGCGGAGTCATCCTGGCCGCGGGCGGCTTCGACCACGACATGGCCTGGCGCCGTGAGTATCTTCCCGAACTGGAACACGACTGGAGCTTCGGCAACCCGGTGGCCACCGGTGACGGCATCCGTGCCGCGGAGAAGGTCGGTGCCTCCACCGATCTGCTCGACGAGGCGTGGTGGTTCCCGGCAATGTGCTGGCCCGGCGGGCGGCTGCAATTCATGCTCAACGAGCGGATGATGCCGTCGCAGTTCGTCGTCAACGGCGCCGGGAAACGGTTCATCAACGAGGCCGCCCCCTACATGGACTTCGCGCACGCCATGATCGGCGGCCAGCGTTCGGGTGTCAGCCACATCCCGTGCTGGCTGATCACCGACACCCGGTCGTTCCATCGCTACGTCGTGGCGGGGCACCTGCCGCTGCCCAAGATCCCCGGCGCACCCGTGCCGACCGGTCGCAAGGTGCCGCAGGAATGGCTGGACTCCGGCGTCGTGCGATCGGCGGGAACACTGGACGAACTGGCCGTCGAGATCGGTGTGCCACCCGGTGAATTGCGGCGTACCGCAGAGCGTTTCAACGAGCTGGCACGCAGCGGTCACGACGACGACTTCAACCGCGGCGACAGCGCCTACGACAACTACTACGGCGACCCGACGTTGCCCAACCCGAACCTGTACCCGTTGACGACGCCGCCGTATCTGGCCTTCCAGATCATCCTCGGCGATCTGGGCACCTCGGGAGGCCTGCGCACCGACGAACACGCCCGTGTGCTGCGAGCCGACGACACCGTCATCGACGGCCTCTACGCGGTGGGCAACAACTCGGCCGCGGTGATGGGCCGCAGCTACGCCGGTGCCGGCGCCACCATCGGGCCGGCAATGACATTCGGTTACATCGCGGCCAAGCACATCGCCGGCCGTCAGCACAGTTCCACTGACCAGCAACAGGATTCAACGCATCTCATCGGAGGTAATTCATGAAGATCTCGCTGTTCTACGAGTTCCCGCTGCCGCGGCCGTGGGGGCAGGACGACGAGCACCAGCTGTTCCAGGACGGCCTGACCGAGGTGGAGGCCGCCGACAAGGCCGGCTTCTCGACGGTGTGGCTCACCGAGCACCACTTCCTCGAGGAGTACTGCCACTCCAGTGCCCCCGAGATGTTCCTGGCCGCGGCCAGTCAGCGCACAAAGAATATCCGGCTGGGCTTCGGTGTGATGCACCTGCCGCCGCCGATCAACCACCCGGCGCGGATCGCCGAGCGGGTCTCGACCCTGGACCACCTGTCCAACGGGCGCGTGGAGTTCGGCACCGGCGAGGGTTCCTCGGTGGCCGAGCTGGGTGGGTTCAACATCGACCCCGCCGACAAGCGCACGATGTGGGAGGAGGCCCTGGAGGTCTCGATCCGCTGTATGACCGAGGATCCGTTCACCGGGTTCAAGGGCCAGCACGTCGAGATGCCGGCCCGCAACGTCATCCCGCACCCGCTGCAGAAGCCGCACCCGCCGGTATGGGTGGCCTGCACCCGGCCGTCCTCGGTGAACATGGCGGCCGAAAAAGCCATCGGTGCACTGAGTTTCGCCTACACCGGCCCCGGCCCGCTCAAGGACCGGGTGGACACCTACTACAAGGACTTCGAGGAGAAGGGCTCGCCGGTCACCCCGGCGATCAACCCCAACATCCTGGCCATCGGTGGCGACCTGTCGATGATGGTGGCCCGCACCGACGACGAGGCCGTCAAGCGGCTCGGCGTGGGCGGCGGCTTCTTCTCGTTCGGCATCATGCACTACTACCTGACCGGTATGCACACCCCCGGCCGGACCAAGGTGTGGGAGCTCTACCAGGAGGCCGTCAAGGAGGATCCGACCCTGGCCTACGGTCCCGGTCGCGGCGCGATCGGCTCACCGGAGACCGTGCGGCAGTTCCTGCGCGACTACGAGGCCAGCGGCGTCGACGAAATCATCCTGCTGCTCAATCCGCGGGCCCACGAGGGCATCATGGAGTCGATCGAGATCATGGGCAAAGAGATTCTGCCCGAGTTCATCGAACGTGACGAGAAGGCCGTGGCCGCCAAGGCCAAGCGCCTGGAACCGGTCATCGAGAAGGTGGAGGCCCGCCGCCGCCCGTCGGAGGCGCCGGCGTTCGACGACACCTATGCCTTCGGTGGTCTGCCCACCGGGCAGGGCGGCAAGTTCACCGCCAGCGAGATTCCTGAGGCGTGGGCCGAGATCAACGAGGGCCGGGTGCAGGCGGCCCAGGCCGAGAAGGACGCGCGTGAGCATCAGGCTTCCAGCTGAGCGGTCCGGTCGTTGACCGGCCTGGCGCAGCTGCAGCGCTACGACGGCCGCAGGGTCGCCGTGACCGGGTGTGCCTCCGGCATCGGGGCGGCGCTGTGCGACCAGCTCGCTGAACTCGGCGCCCACGTCGTCGGCCTGGACCTGCGGAGTCCCGGGGATACCGGCGGGGTGCGGGATTTCGTCGAGCTGAACCTCGCCGAGCCGGACTCGATCGAGCGGGCCGCCGATGCGGTCGGCGGGCAGATCGATTCGGTGTTCAACGTCGCGGGGGTGTCGTCGGGGATCGGCGACCCGCTGCGGGTGGTCACCGTCAACTTCCTCGGCACCCGGATGTTCACCGAGGCGGTACTGCCCCGACTGGGTTCCGGCGGCTCGGTCGTTTGCGTGTCCTCGCTGGCCGCGTCCGGCTACCGTGAGCATCTGCCGCAGGCGGCAGGCCTCCTGGCGACGGCCTCGATGGCCGACGGCATCGCGTGGTGTGCGGATCATCCCGAGGCGCTGGCCGACGGCGGCTACCGGCTGTCGAAGGAGGCGATCATCGGTTACGCAATTCGCAGCGCAGTACCGCTGGGAGCCAGAGGAATTCGGATCAACTGCAGCGCGCCGGGCGTCACCGAAACGCCCATCCTCGACCAGCTGCGGTCCGCCTACGGCCAGGACTACCTCGACACGTTCCCCAATCCGCTGGGGCGAGTGTCGAATCCGGCCGAGCAAGCCGCGGTCCTGGCATTCCTGGGCAGTCCCGCCGCGGGATACATCACCGGGCAGGTCCTCTGGGCCGACGGTGGCATTCTCGCGGCGCGTCATGCAGTCGATTACGAGAAGGGGTGAGCGCTGTGGCCGACATGAGCGATTTCCGGCGGGTCGCCGACGATGTGCGCAACTGGGGCCGATGGGGTGACGCCGACGAACTCGGCACTCTCAACTTCATTACCGCCGACAAGGTCGCGCAGGCCGCCGCATCGGTTCAGCACGGAAAGGTGTTCCCGCTTGGGGTCGACTTCGGCTCGTCGGGACCCCAGGGTGCGTTCCAATACCGCCAGAACCCCACTCACGTGATGACGATCGACGGCGGCGACGCCGAGACCCTGCTGCGGTACGGTCCCGCCTGGCTGCAGAACCCGTCGGCGGTGCAGCTGAGCAGCTACTCGCAGGCCGGGCCGATGCGGTTCAACGACGACCTGATCATCATGCCGCTGCAGGCCGCCACGCAGTGGGACGCGCTGTCGCACGTCTACTACGAGGACAAGCTGTACAACGACTTTCCCGCCGACTCGGTGACCAGCCTGGGCGCCTACTACCTCGGTATCGACAAGGTGGTGAGCAAAGGCATCACCTCGCGCGGGGTGCTGCTAGACATCGTCAAGCTGCGCGGTGTGCAGACCTTCTGCGAACTCGGCGAGCCGATCACCCCGGCCGAACTCGACGCGGCGGCCCGAACACAAGGTTTGACGGTGGAGCCCGGTGACGTCGTTCTGGTCCGAACTGGTTGGTGGGCAAGATTTTTGGAGACCGGTGACGGCGGGGAGCCGGGAGCCGGGCTGGATTGGACCTGCGCGTCGTGGCTGGCCGATCACCAGGTGGCCGCGGTCGCCGCCGACAATCTCATGGTGGAGAACCCGGTGTCGGGTGTCGACGGTGCCATCCTGCCGATGCACATGCTGTGCCTGCGGGATATGGGACTGATGCTCGGCGAGTACTGGAACCTCACCGCGCTGGCCGCCGACTGTGCCGCCGACGGGCGCTACGAGTTCCAGCTCGTGGCACCGCCGCTGTCGGTCACCGGGGCCGTCGGGTCGCCGGTCAACCCCATCGCGATCAAGTGAGTAGTGCACACCGGACCATCGTCGTCGACGGACTGGCCACGCACTTCCTCGAGGCGGGTGAGGGTGATCCCGTGGTGCTGCTGCACGGCGGCGAGTTCGGCGCCAGCGCTGAGATCGGCTGGGAAAGAGTCATTCCGGCACTGGCCGAACGCTACCGGGTGATCGCCCCGGACATGCTGGGCTTCGGCGGCTCGGCCAAGGTGGTGGACTTCACCGACGGCCGCGGCATGCGGATCCGCCACATCGCCCGGCTCTGCGCGCTGCTCGGGATCGACTCGGCCCACTTCGTTGGCAACTCGATGGGGGCGATCAACATGCTCGTCGACCTCACCTCGACCGCGCCCGTGCTGCCGATCCGCAGCGCCGTGACGATCTGCGGCGGGGGAGACATCCAGAAGAACGCGCACACCACTGCGCTCTACGACTACGACGCCACCCTCGAGGCCATGCGCGCCATCGTGGCGGCGTTGTTCCTCGATCCCGCCTACCCGGCCGACGACGAGTACGTGCGGCGGCGCTACGAATCCAGCATCGCCCCGGGCGCCTGGGAGTCGTTGGCGGCGGCCCGCTTTCGCCGGCCCGGGCTCGAGCCACCGTCAACCCCGTCGAGCAGCCGCGCCTACGATCGCATCACCGTGCCGGTGCTGTTGGTCGAGGGCGCGGGGGACAAGCTGCTCGCACCCGGGTGGGCGGCGCAGATCGCCGGTCGGATCGCCGAGGCCCGCTCGGCGGTTGTCGAGGCCGCCGGGCATTGCCCGCAGATCGAACAGCCGCAGGCCGTCGCCGAGCTGCTGCTGGAGTTCCTGGCCTGACGGCTAGGCCGCCTTAGCGGCGGCTTCGAGCTCGCGGTAGGCGAGCAGGGTGTGATCGGCCAGCGCAGAAACGTCCTCGATCCCAGCGGTGTTGGCGACGAACCCGAAGTCCATGTGGTCGTGATAGGAGCTGAGCGTGACATTGAGCCCGATCGAGGCGGCCAGCGCGGAGATCGGATAGATGCCGAGCAGCTGTGCACCGTTGAGGTAACGGGTTTCGCTGACGCCGGGCACATTGGAGATGACCAGGTTGCACGCCGGCGGCGTGACCTGGTCGACGTGGGTCGAGGCCCCCAGGATGGCCAGCCCGAGCAGCCCGGCCCCGTAGGTCATGGCGGCATCCGAGGACCAGCCCGCCAGTTCCTGCTTGGCGTTGGCCGCCGATTCGACGATCTGCTGAATGCGTTGCGCCGGAGTCGCTTCAGGATCGCCGAGGCGCACGAACAACGCCGACACCCGCGTCCCCGCCGCCGTGTCACCCTCCGTGCGCAGTGAGACCGGGACCATCGCGATGAGCCGATGGGCGAAGGAATCTCCCCGCTCGGCGAGGTAGGCGTGCACACCGGCGTCGACGATCGTGGCCGCCACGTCGTTGAGCGTGCCCCCGAACCGGTGCCCGATCTCGTGCATTTCGTCCAGCGGCAGCGACAGGGTCGCGAAACTGCGGCCCTGCTTGAGCGGCCGGTTCGTGGGCGCATGGTGGGCCAGGAACGGAAGACTGCCTTTCGGATCGGCCCCGATCGCCGCCGTGAGAGCTTTGCGCACCATCCCGAGGGAGATCTGGTTGGCTGTCTCCACCTGAGCCACCAGACCGCGGATCGAGTCGGTGATCCTGTGCAGCAACGGCGTTGGCTCCGCAGGTGTCCGGGGCGTCGAGGGCAGGGCGAAGGCGGGTTCGGGCACGGAATGCTCGCCCACGGTGGACAAGCCCTGATAGAGCATCTTGAGCCCGGAGACCCCGTCGACGATGCTGTGGTGGGTCTTGGTGTAGATCGCGAACCGGCCGCCGGGAATCCCGTCGATGAGCCAACAGCGGAACAGCAATCGGTCGCGGTCGAGCATCGGCTCGTGCAGGTCGGCCACCAGCCGCAGCAGATCTTGATACGAACTGCCGACCGGCAGGGTCAGGTGCCCGACGTGGTAGTAGGGGTCCCAGGTGTCTGCCTCGCGGAAGTGCGGTGTGCCACGGCCCATCAGCTCAGGCACGAAGGTGAACGGCGGTGTCGGCCGGAACTGCCGGTAGGCGTCGACGATCTCGCGCACCACGCCCGGGTGCCCGCGTGGCTTCTTGAACAGCAGCATGGCACCGACGTGGGTGGTCCCGGCTGGTGTCTCGAAGAGCAGCCACGACAGGTCGAGCGGCGCGATCGGTTCGTTCATAGGTGCCCTCCCACGCGGCATTGCGTCATGCCGGGATGCTTCTCCCCAGCGCGCACGACCGCGAGGGCATTAGGGCCTTGTGGTGGCGGACGTAGGTCCCCTGCCGCACGGCGGCAGCCGGCTCACTTCAAGCAGCTGCCACCGTCGACGGGCAGCTGGACACCGGTGATGTAGCGGGCCTCGTCGGAGGCCAGGAACAGCACCGCGTTGGCGACGTCCTCGGGTTCGACCCACCCGATCGGCAGCGTGTGCATGAACTCGCCGACGACCTTGATGTCGTCCGGGCCCGGGTTCTCCAGATCGGGCCGGAACAGCTTCATGGTGCCGTCGTTCATGAACAGGGGCGTGTTCACGTTCGTCGGGTGTACCGAGTTGACCCGGATGTTCTTCGCGCCCAGCTCGACCGCGAACGTCTTCATCAGTCCGACGACCCCGTGCTTGGCGGCGACGTAGTGGCCGCAGTGCGGGTAGGCCTTGATGCCGCCGACCGAGCTGGTCAGGATGATCGATCCGCCGCGCTCACCGGCGAGGATGTGTGGCACACCGGCTTTGACCGTCTTCCACACGCCGGCGAGGTTGATGTCGATCATCGCCGTCCAGTCGGTCTCGCTGGTCTGGTCCAGCGTCTGGCCGCCGTTGCCGATGCCGGCGTTGGCGACGATGATGTCGAGGCGGCCCAGCTGCTCGACACCGCTGTCCACGGCCGCCTTCAGCGCGTCGTAGTCGCGGACGTCGACCTCGGCGGTGACGATGCGGCGGTTGTGGCCCTTGACGAGGTCGGCGGTCTCGGCCAGATCCTCCGGTGTGGACGGGGCGATCAGGTCGACGGTGTCGATCTTCTTGCAGATGTCGACGGCGATGATGTCGGCACCCTCCTGGGCCAGCCGCACCGCGTGAGCGCGGCCCTGCCCACGTGCCGCACCGGTGACGAATGCGACCTTGCCCTCTACCCGTCCTGCCATGTTGTCGATCCTCGTGTCGTAGTGGAAATCAGGAAGTGAATGTCGGCATGGCTTCCCAGCCGCGTACGGCGGTGGTCGGCGACTTGACCGCGTTCGGCCAGTCGACCTCCCAGGAGGGGAAGCGCTTGAGGATTTCCTCCAGGGCGATGCGCCCTTCCATCCGCGCCAGCGCGTTACCCATGCAGAAGTGAGTTCCGGCGCCAAAGGTCATGTGCGACTTCTGTTCCCGGTGAATGTCGAAGACATCGCCGTCGGGGGCGAAGCGGCGGTGATCGCGGTTGGCGGCACCGACGAGCATCAGCATCGCCGAGCCGGCAGGCACCGTCTGTCCGTAGTACTCGACGTCGCGGGTGACGTAGCGGGCGATCTGCAGCGCGGGTGGCTCCCAGCGCAGGATCTCCTCGATCGCCTGCGGGATCAGCGCCGGGTTCTGCGCGAGTTCGCGACGCTGCTCGGGATGCTCGGCCAGCGTCTTTCCGGCCCAGCCGATCAGCCGGGTGGTGGTCTCGGCGCCGGCGGTGGCGATCACCGTCAGGTACAGCAGCAGCTCTTCGCGGTGCAGCCGGCGCACCGTGCCCGTCTCGTCTTCGAACTCGGCGTTGAGCAGATCGGTCATGATGTCGTCCGACGGATGCTCGACCCGGTAGTCGACGAATTCTGCGAACACCTCGCCGGTGGCCAGCAGGTCGATCTTCTCCGACTGCAGGGTCGCCTCGCCGTGGTCGGTGATCTGGCGCTGCCGGTCCTCCGGAATGCCCAGCAGCATGCCGATCACCCGCATCGGCATCTGCTCGCCGAGATCGTTGACGAAGTCGAACCGCCCGGTGCCCACCAGCGGGTCCAGGCACCTGCGGGTGAACCCGCGGATCTGTGGTTCCAGGGCCGCGACCTTGCGGGGGGTGAACACCCGGGAGAGCAGGTTGCGGTGGATGTTGTGGATCGGCGGATCCTCGAAAATCAAGGTGCCGGGCGGGATTTCCATACCCGATTTGATGATCTCCAGCAGCGCGCCGCGCCCGGAGATGAACGTCTCGTGGTCGATGAGTGCCTTGTTGACGTCGTCGTGGCGGCTGACGGCGTAGAAGTCGTGCTCCGGGTTGTAGTACAGCGGCGCTTCCTCGCGCAGCCGGGCGAACATCGGATAGGGATCGATGTTGAGCTCGACGTCGTAGGGGTCGTAGTGGAGATCGCTCTCCGCGCTGACGGTCACGCGGGCAACTCTGACAGTTGGTTCTCAACGGTGTCAATGACGTGCGCAAAGTGAGAGAATTAGGTTCTCTTCCTGCTCGGTTAGCACCGTATGTCGATTGATCCCGCCGACGGCGGGAGGGTTGAATGGTCCAGTGGCGGTAACCGGGATATGACACTCGTTGCAGGCGTGGACTCGTCCACCCAGTCGTGCAAAGTGGTGATCTGCGACGCGGCGACCGGCGCGGTGGTGCGCTCGGCGGCCACCCCGCACCCGCCCGGCACCGAGATCGATCCCGAGCACTGGTGGCGGGCTCTGCAGCGCAGCATCGACCAGGCTGGCGGCCTCGGTGACGTCGAGGCGGTGTCGGTCGGGGGCCAACAGCACGGGATGGTGTGTCTGGACTCCGGCGGAGCGGTGGTGCGCCCGGCGCTGCTGTGGAACGACACCCGATCCGGCTCGGCCGCCGCAGACCTGGTCGACGAACTCGGCGCGGCCCGTTGGGCGGCCGAGATCGGGGTCGTGCCCGTCGCGTCGATCACGGTGTCCAAGCTTCGCTGGCTGTCCGACCAAGAACCGGGCCATGCCGACGCGACAGCCGCGGTGTGCCTGCCCCATGACTGGTTGACGTGGCGGCTGCGCGGCAGCTCCGACATCACGCAGTTGACCACCGACCGGAGCGACGCGAGCGGCACCGGGTATTTCTCGGCGGCAACCGGCGACTACCGCGACGACGTGCTGACCGCGGCGATGAGGGGCCGTCGTCCCATTCTGCCCTGTGTGCTCGGGCCGCATGAGACGGCCGGTACCGCGGGCGGGATGGTCTTCGGGCCCGGTGCCGGTGACAATGCCGCTGCCGCACTGGGTTTGGGTGCGGGCGTCGGAGACTGTGTGATCTCGCTGGGGACGTCCGGGGTGGTGAGCGCCGTCGGTGAGTTGGCCCCGCAGGACGCCGACGGCCTGGTGGCCGGATTCGCCGACGCCACGGGCCGGTATCTTCCGCTGGTGTGCACGCTCAACGGCGCGCCCGTGCTGGCCGCCGTGGCCGCCATGCTGGGAGTGGACCTCGAGGAGTTCTCCCGTCTGGCATTGAGTGCCCCGGCCGGAGCGCAGGGTCTGGTCTGGGTGCCCTACTTCGACGGTGAGCGCTCGCCGAACCTGCCCGATGCCGCCGGGGCGCTGCACGGGGTCAGCGGTCGTAACCTGCTGCCGGCCAACGTGGCCCGCGCAGCTGTGGAAGGCTTGCTCGCGTCGATGCAATTCTGTCTGGGCAAGATCGCCGACCAAGGCGTCGAGGCCGACCGGGTGGTGATGGTCGGCGGCGGGGTGCGCTCGGAGGCGGTGCGCCGGATCGCCCCGGCGGTGCTCGGCCGTCCGGTGGTGGTGCCCGAGCCGGGCGAGTACGTCGCCCTAGGCGCCGCCCGTCAGGCCGCCTGGGTGTTGTCCGGGGCCGAGGCGCCACCCGTGTGGTCGACCGGTGCCGCGATCACCTATGAGGCCGAGCCCACACCGTCGGTGCTCGAGCGCTACGGTGCCGCCCGGCTCCGCACATTGGGTCAGGACACGTAGCGGCGCACGGTCCGTCCACGGACGCCCGAGAGGATCTCGTAGTCGATGGTCTCGGCGTGACGCGCCCAGTCCTGCGCGGTCGGCTCACCGGCCGCACCGGTGCCGAACAGCACCGCTCGGTCGCCCTCGGTGACCCCGGCACCGTCCGGGCCTAGGTCGATGACGAACTGGTCCATGCAGATTCGTCCGACATTGCGGAACCGGCGCCTGCCGATCGCAACGCTCACGGTGTTAGACAGTGCCCGCGGCACCCCGTCGGCGTACCCGCACGCGATCACGGCGATCGTGGTGTCGTGTGGGGCGACCCAGGTGTGGTTGTACGAAACGCCCTGCCCGGCAGTGATTTTCTTGACCATCGCGATCTCGGCGGTCAGGGTCATGGCCGGGATCAAGCCGAAGTTCCCCGGTGTCGGCGCCCCTCCGTAAATGGCGATACCGGCGCGCACCAGATCGCGCGACAGATCGGGACGGGTCAGTGCGGCCGCAGAGTTCGACATGTGCACGACCTGCGGCGGTACTCCGACTCGGCGCAGGTCGGACACACACGCGTCAAGTCCGGCCGCCTGGTGATCGTTGAGCCGGTGGTGTGGCTCGTCGCCGCGGGCCAGATGGGTCATCGCCGTCCGCAGGATGATCACGCCGCGCGCCGCGTACTTGGCCACCGCATCGCGAAGCTCCGGCCAGGCTGCAGGCGGCGCGCCGCTGCGCCCCAGACCGGTGTCGACCTTGACCCCGACCGTTGCGGTAGTGCCGAGCCGCTCTGCGGCAGCGACCAAGTCGCTGAGCTGCCGCACCGAGGAGACCACCACCTCGACATCTGCCGCGATGGCTCCGGTGAAATCGGTTGTCGCCGTATGCAACCAGGCGATCACGGGAGCGCCGATACCCGCGCGGCGTAAGGACAGCGCCTCCTCGACCGTGGCCACGCCCAATTCGACGGCACCGGCGCGTAACGCGGCCCGGGCGACCTGGTTCGCGCCGTGCCCGTAGCCGTCGGCCTTGACTACGGCCAGGACCCCGGCCCCGGCGCAGCGGCGCACGGCGGCTACGTTGTGCTCGATCGCGCCCAGGTCCACCACGGCCTCGACCGCGGCGGCCACCTCAGTAGTCGATGGCCTCGATGAGCGGCGACGGCTCGTCCATCAACGCCCAGAAGCGATCCCGGATCGCCACCGTCACCGGCCCGGGGCGTCCGCCGCCGAGTTCCTCGCCGTCGAGGGCCACGATCGGGGTCACGCCGCCCGCCGTCGTCACCGCCATCAACTCGTCGGCGTCGTAGAGATCGCGGCTGGTCACGTCACCCAGGGTGGCTTCGATACCCATTGCGCCAGCGATCTCGAAGACCGTCTTGCGGGTGATGCCGGGCAGCGCATTGCGCGAGGGCGAGAACAACTTTCCGCCTTTGACGATCACCACGTTGAAACCGGGCCCCTCGGCCACGCAGTTGTCGGCGTCGAGCAGGATCGCGGTGCGCGCGCCGCGGTCCTTGGCTTCGAAGCTGGCTGCGGTGAGGTCTCCCCACTGGTAGTTCTTGATGGTGGGATCGACGGTGTTGCGCCCCGCTCGGCGAACGTGGCGCGGCACGACGGCGGTGGTACCGAAGATCTGCTCCTCCGGCGGGAAGGCCCACAGGTAGGGGATGGCGTAGATGTACACCTGGTGGTTGAGCTTGGACAGGTCCTTCTCGCCCTTGCGTTTTCCGTAGCCGCGGGTGACCGTCAGGTTGACGAACGATTCCCGCAGCTGTGACAGCGCTACGCAGCGTTTGGTGATCTCGGCCAGCTGGTCCTTGGTCATTCCGGCGTCCAAGCGCAGCTTCGCGGCTCCGTCGAGCAGGCGGTCAAGGTGATCGCCGAGCCGGAAAATGTTGCCATGCCAGACGTGGGCGACGGTGTAGGTCAGGTCCGAGTGGCCGAAGCCGGTGTCGAAGATGGAGATTCGCGCTTCGGACGCGGGCAGGTATTCGCCCTCGATCCACGCCGCGCCGCCGGCGAACTGGCTGGAGTTGTCCAGTTCGTAGTCGCTGTACTGGATCACCGAGCCTTCCGGGGTGGCCTCGCGGATGGCGCCGGGCTCGACGCTGACCAGATTGCTGGCGGAGAAATCGGTGTTGATTGCCATGGGGGAGTGTCCCTTTCGAGGTGACTAGTTGTTGTTCAGGTGGGTGCGGGCGAAGTCCGATCCGGCTTCGCCGCGATTCAGTCGGTTGCGCAGGCCGGTGCCCCACCACAGCGCCGCGACCGCGACGATGCCGAGGAACACCCAGCCGTTGCCGGCGAACTGGGGCAGGAAGACCAGGGCGACGGCGACCGCGAGGAAGACCACCAGCGCGGTGATGTAGACCGGGAGCCGGAAGCGGCCCAGGTCGAACGTGCGGGGCTCACCCTGGGGGATGGTGCCCTTGCGCACGCCGATCAGCAGGCCGACGGTCTGCAGGATGTAGACGGAGAAGAACAGCAGCGAGGCGATGCCGAGGATGTAGTTGAACGCCTTCTCGTTGACCAGAGCCGACAGCAGCAGGACCGTCGACAGGCAGCCGAGCCCGATCACCGCGTAGGTGGGCGCCTTGGTCTTGGGTGATACGTGGCGCCAGAGCCGCGAGCCAGGCAGCATATTGTCCCGTGCCATCGAGTAGGTCAGCCGGGTGGCGACCAGGATGTTCGACAGCAGGCAGGCCAGGATATTCGTCAGGGCCACGGCGACAACGATTTTCGTGACCACGGGGCCGGCCTGCTGGTTGATGATCTCCTCGATCGGCGCTGCCGAGTTGGCCGCGACGGCGGCTTCGTCCCGGATGGCGAGAACGTAGACGATGTACATCAATAGCTCGATCACCACCGACGTCACCAGGGCGTAGAACATCGTGCGGGGCACCACGTAGCGGGCGTTCTTGGTCTCCTCGGCGACGTCGGCACCGGATTCCACCCCGATCAGGCCGAAGAACGGCCCCAGCGCCGCGGCCAGCCAGGCAAGCACGTAGGAATCCTTGTCGCCTGCCGTCCCGCCGGTGAACAGCGCCGAGATCGGCTGATGGTGGTCCGGGGCGGAGAACGCGATGACGGCCACCAGCAGCGTCGCACCGACGGTGACCACCAGTTCCAGGCTGACCCCGATGTTGTTGACCAGGGTCGCGAACCGGACGCCGTAGATATTGATCAGCACGCACAGAAACACCACGGCGATCGCGACGAGGATCTGTTCGCTCTGAGTCATGTTCCAGCCGAAGAGCCCGCCCAGATAGCCCGACAGGATGAACCCGACACCCGTCATGCCGCTGATCCAGCCGAGCAACGCGACGAATCCGGTGAACCAGCCAAGGCTGGGGCCGTTGATGCGGCTGGTCCATTGGTAGGCGTAGCCGGCCAGCGGGATCTTCGCCGTCAGGTCGGCGGCGATGAACGCCCACAGCGAGAACACCACGGCGGCGAGCAGCAACGTCCACACGAACGGCCCGCCCGCGGTGAAGTAGCCGGCGCCGAACCCGGTGAATACCGCCGTGGTCGCGCTGATCGTGGCGAAGCCGATGGCGAACGACCCCACGCTCCCCACCGACCGGTCGAGCCGCTGCTGGTAGCCGAACTCGGCCAGCCGGGCGTCCTCGCTCTCTCCCGGTATCGAAGCGGGAGGCAGGGGAGATGGTGAATGAGTCGAGGGTGTCAGCGCATCGGTCATGGTCACTCCAGGTCAGGCCGGATCGAGAGATCAACTGCAGCTAGGAAAACCCGCCGTGAACCCTTTCGGAAGTTCCAGCTTTCAATGGACTGATAATCAATGGTTATCAGTGCGGTTCGTCGCCGAAATTCCAGTGCGCTCCGACATGCGCCACCAGGGCCTCGGCCTGCGGTGACAGCCGTTCGGGATGCCACGCCAGCGCGGTATAGCTGGGCGGCCTGCCGGTGATCGGGACATAGGCGATGCCAGGGCGGTCGTAGAAGTGCGCCACCGAGGATGTGGTGAAACTGATGCCGAGGCCGCGGGCGATCATGGTCGTCTCGGCTTCGTAGGTCGCGGCGACCCCGGCGATCGAGGGTGGACGGTTGCCGCGGACGTCCATCGCCAGCCAGTAGTCGCGCCAGCTGCCCGCGGTCAGGGGAGCGCAGACGATCGGCTCGTCGAGCAATTCGGTGATGTCGACGTCGGCTCGCTGGGCCAGCGGGTGATCGCGCGGCAGGCAGGCGACCCAGGACTCGGCGTCAAGGATCAGCATGCGGTGGTCGGGCAGGTCGACCGGGGGCCGGATCAGCGCCACCTCGGTGATTCCGTCGCGCAGGCCGGCGGTTGGGTCGGCGAAGTCGTATTCGGTCGGCTCCACGATGACGCCGGGGTGCGCGGCTTCGAAGTGCCGCACTATCCGGAACAGCAGGTCCGCTCCGGTGCCGATCAGGTAGCCCAGTCGCAGGACTCCCTGCTGGGTACCCGACAGCGTCACCAGGTTGGCCACTACGGCGTCGATACCGGCCAACGCCTGCTGAACCTGCGGCAACCAGGCTGCGCCGAGGTCGGTCAGGGCGACCTCGCGGGTGTTGCGGGTGAACAGGACGACACCGAATCGATGCTCGAGTTGCTTGATGGCGGTCGACAGCGCGGGCTGGGTGATGAAGAGGCTCTCGGCGGCCCGCCGATAATTCAGCTCGGTGCCCAGCGCGGCGAAGTACCGCAACTGGCGCAGTGTGACATCGGGGTTCGTGATGCCTCCCGGGTCGACGGGGTGGTGACGGGCTCCAGTGTGCGTCGAGTGTGAGCCGCATGGTGCGCGGCGGTGAGCGATCCGTCATCCCATCATTTAAGTCAGCCGCTTGACTTGATTCGCGGCCACCGAGTTGACTGCCGGGATGGGAAACGAATTGGCAGGCAGGGTCGCGGTCGTCACCGGCGGTGCGTCAGGGCTCGGCGCGGCGGTCGTCGAACGCTTCGTGGCCGAGGGTGCGGCCGTGGTCTTCGGTGACGTCGACGCCGAGCGCGGCGCCGCACTGGCCGGCCGGCTCGGTGAGCGGGCGGCGTTCGTCGCGACCGACGTCGCGCAACCCGAGCAGATCACCCGCCTGGTCGACACCGCCGTCGACCGCTTCGGCGGTCTGGACGTGATGGTCAACAATGCCGGCATCTCGGGCACGATGCACCGCAGCTTCCTCGTCGACGACCTCGCCGACTTCGATCGCGTGATGGCGATCAACCTCCGGGCGGTGATGGCCGGAACGCGAGATGCCGCCCGGCACATGGCCGAAACCGGTGGCGGCTCGATCATCAACGTCACCTCGATCGGCGGTATGCAGGCCGGCGGCGGGGTGATGACCTACCGGGCCTCCAAGGCCGCGGTCATCCACTTCACCAAGTGCGCGGCGATCGAACTGGCCGACCACGAGATCCGGGTGAACTGCCTGGCACCGGGCCACATCCGCACGGCGATCGTCGCGTCCTCGGCGGCCGGGATGGATCCGGAGAAGGTCGCGAAGTTCGAGGCCGGTATCCGGGCGCAGATGCGCGCCGACCGCCCATTGGAGCGTGAGGGCACCGCCGCCGACGTCGCCGAGGCGGCGCTGTTCCTGGCCGGTGACCGCTCGCCCTACATCACCGGAACGGTGCTTCCGGTCGACGGGGGGACGGCAGCCGGCAAGCCGAACCCGAAGCGGAAAACCAACCCGAGCTCTTAAATCAATCGCTTGACTTAATCCGTAGAGCGGAGTTGACTTGCCGACGATGACCACCGTGACCACCTCCTCTACCTCGTCCCGGAGCTCCCGCACCGATCGGGCCAGCCTCACCCGGGAAGCGATCCTGACTGCCGCCGAGCGGCTGTTCGCCGAGCATGGTGTCTTCGCGGTCTCCAACCGCCAGGTCAGCGAGGCCGCCGGGCAGGGCAACAACGCCGCCGTCGGATACCACTTCGGCACCAAGACCGACCTGGTCCGGGCGATCGAGCACAAGCACGCCGTCCCGGTGGAACGACTGCGCGAACAGCGGGTCGCCCAGGTGGGGGAGTCCGCCGAGTTGCGCGACTGGGTCGAGTGCCTGGTGTTGCCGCTGACCGATCACCTGACCGCACTGGGCAACCCCACCTGGTACGCCCGCTTCGCCGCACAGGTGATGGCGGACCCGGCCTACCACAAGACGGTCACCCGCGATGCGTTGGCGCTGCCGGCCCTCGTCACCGTCCTGGAGGGCATCAACCGCTGCCTGCCCGAGGTGCCCGCCCCGGTGCGCATCGAGCGCAACATGATGGCGCGCAACCTGTTGATGCATACCTGCGCCGAATACGAGCGGGCCCTCGCCGAAGGCTCACCGCTGCCGATAAACAGTTGGCGCGCAGCGGCTTCCGGTCTCATCGACGCCATCGTCGGGCTGTGGCTGGCCCCCGTGACACGACAGGTTTAGCAGCGATGAAGGTCACCGTAGACCAGAACAAGTGTGTGTCCTCGGGTCAGTGCGTGCTCAACGCCGCCGAGGTGTTCGACCAGCGCGACGAGGACGGCGTCGTGATCCTGCTGACCGACAACCCCGCTGAAGACCTGGCCGACAGCGTGCGGCGCGCCGCCGTGGCATGTCCGGCGCAGGCCATCGACGTCGAGGAGTGAGCCATGTCCGACACATTGACGACTGACCCGACCGAGGCGGCCGGCGCCGTACCGGACTATCCGATGGCCCGCGCCGCGAGCTGCCCGTTCGCCCCGCCGCCGAAGCTCCTCGAGATGACCGAGACCAGACCGCTGTCGCGGGTGCGGATCTGGGACGGCAGCACTCCGTGGCTGGTGACCGGCTATGAAGCGGCCCGTTCGCTTTTCGCCGATCCGCGGATCAGCGTCGATGACCGAAAGTCGGGATTCCCGCACTGGAACGAGCACATGCTCGTCACCGTCAACAAGCGGCCGCGCTCAGTGTTCACCTCCGACGCCGAGGAGCACACCCGCTTCCGGCGGATGCTGTCCAAGCCGTTCACCTTCCGCCGGGTGGAAACACTGCGCGGCGTCATCCAACAGGTCACCGACGAGTGCATCGACGAGATCCTGGCCGGACCGCAGCCCGCCGATATGGTCGCGAAGATCGCCCTGCCGGTGCCCACGCGCGTCATCAGTGACATGCTCGGCGTGCCGTACGAGGATCACGAGTTCTTCCAAGAACACGCCAACGCCGGGCTGGCCCGCTACGCCGCGGCCGACGCCATGCAAAAGGGCGCGATGTCGTTGCACCAGTACCTGATCGACCTGGTCGAGAAGAAGCGCAAAGAGCCCGCCGAGGACGCGATCTCCGATCTCGCCGAACGCGTCAACGCCGGCGAGATCGACGTCAAGGAAGCCGCGCAGCTGGGCACCGGCCTGCTGATCGCGGGGCACGAGACCACCGCCAACATGATCGGACTCGGTCTGCTGGCGTTGTTGCAGAACCCTGAACAGGCTGCGCTGCTGCGTGATTCCGATGACCCCAAGTTCATCGCGAATGCGGTCGAGGAGTTGATGCGTTACCTGTCGATCATCCAGACCGGTCAGCGCCGAGTGGCCCTCGAAGACATCGAGATCGCCGGCGAGACCATCAAGGCCGGCGAGGGCGTGATCCTGGATCTCGCCCCGGCCAACTGGGATCCCGCCATGTACGCCAACCCTGAGCAACTGGATCTGACCCGGGACGCCAGCCAGCAGCTGGGATTCGGCTACGGCCGGCACCAATGCGTCGGCCAGCAACTGGCCCGTGCCGAGATGCAGATCGTGTTCCCCACTGTGCTGCGCCGCATGCCCAACATGACGTTGGCGATCCCCTTCGACGAGGTGCCGTTCGCGGAGGATCACCTCGCGTACGGCGTCTACGAAGTCCCCGTTACGTGGTGAAAAACCGCTATCCACAGCCCGATTGGAGCATCACCGATGTCAGCACCCACTAGCACGCTCTATCCCAGCGGTGGTCTCGGCGCACCCAAGGACCGACACACCCACGCCGACGACGACAACGGGCTGCCCGCAGGCACCGAGGTGTTCTCCGCGGACAACCACATCTCGTTGTCCGAGGACATCTTCTACGAGAAGTTCCCGCCGGAACTCAAGGAGAAGGCGCCCCGCATCTGGTACGAGGACGGCGCCTACATGGTCGGCAAGGCCAAGGGCCAGACCTTCCTGCCGCTGGACTTCAGCCGCGTCCTGATGCAGTACGACGACCTGGCCGGCGCCGCGACGGTCAACATCGACGCCCGCATCGCCGAGTTGCACGACGACGGCGTCGACAAGGAGCTCGCGTTCCCCAACGCCGTTCTGGCGCTGTTCCACTACCCGAACATGGAGTTGCGCGAGCGGGTGTTCCGCATCTACAACGAGCACATCGCCGACGTCCAGGAGCGCAGCAACGGCCATTTCCACGGTGTCGGATTGATCAACTGGTGGGATCCCGATGGTGCCCGCCGGACCCTGGCCGAGGTGAAGTCGTTGGGGCTCAAGACGTTCCTGCTGCCGCTGAACCCGGGCAAGGGCGTCGACGGCGAGATCATCGACTACGGCAGCACCGCGTTCAGCCCGGTGTGGGACGAGATCGAGTCGGCCGGACTGCCGGTCTCCCACCACATCGGCGAGACACCGCCCAAGACGCCGTGCGAGGTCAACAGCGTCGTCGTCGGCATGATGATCAACGTCGACGGCTTCCGCGAGACCTTCTCCAAGTACTTGTTCTCGGGCATCCTCGACCGGCACCCGTCGCTGCGGGTCGGCTGGTTCGAGGGCGGCATCGCCTGGGTCGCCACCGCGCTGCAGGACGCCGAGCATCTGCTGGCCTCTTATCAGCACATGTTCAATCGCCGAGTCGAGCACGACATCCGGTACTACTGGAACAAGCACATGAGTGCCTCGTTCATGGTGGATCCGCTGGGCCTGCGACTGCTCGACGAGATCGGTGTGGACAACGTCATGTGGTCGTCGGACTACCCGCACAACGAGAGCACGTTCGGGTATTCGCAGAAGTCGATCAAATCGGTGGTCGACGCCGTCGGCCAGGACGCGGCAGTCAAGATTTGCAGCACCAACATCAAGAAGTTCCTGGGCGTCTCATGACCACGTCACTGACGGGACCGGTGCGGTCCCTCGCCGATATCCCGACACACCCCGATCGCACCCGGATGCGTGCCGAGACCGGAGCGCGGCTGCGTGCGGCGATGGCCGAGCGCGATGTCGGAGCGCTGATTCTGTTGGGCAACAACGCCGTCACCTATGCCACCGGCACCAGCTGGCCGCTCGGTGACGCCGGCCTGTCCCATGTCGAGCGCCCGGTGGCGCTGGTGCTCGCCGACGATCCGGCACCGCACCTGTTCCTGCCGTTCCGTGAGGGCGCGGCCGAGGAGACCGAGCTGCCCGCCGACCATCTGCACGGGCCGGTCTATCTCGAATTCGACGAGGGCGTTGAGCATTTCGCCAAGACGCTCGGCGATCTGGTGCCGCGGGGGACCAGCATCGCCGTCGACGAGCTCACCGGTGCGATGCGCCGCGCACAGAGCCGGTTGTTCCCCGACGGCAACCCCGGTGATGCCGCCGTGGTCGTCGGTGCCGCCAAGACCGTCAAGACAGCCGACGAGATCGGCTGCATCCACAAGGCGGTCCGCATCACCGACACGGCGATGGTCGACGTGCAGCGAGCGCTCGCTCCGGGAGTCCGGCAGATCGACCTGTCGGCTGAATTCCTGCGCCGCGCCTTCGAACTCGGCGCGGTGGCCAGCATGCTCGAGCCGATCTGGCAGGTCATGCCCAACACCAAGGCCGACGGGGTGTGGACCACCCACGGCGACCTGGCGCTGCCGCTGCTGTCCACCGAACGCGCACTGCAGGCCGGCGAGGTGTTGTGGACCGACGTGTCGATCACCTACGGCGGGTACTGCTCGGACTTCGGCCGGACCTGGACCGTCGGGGTGGACCCGACCGCGCGCCAGCAGGCTCAGTACCGCCGGTGGAAGGACATCATGACGGCGGTCCTGGATGTCACCCGCGCCGGTGCGACGGCCGCTGATCTGGGCCGGGCCGCGATCGCGGCCAACGACGGAACCAAACCTTGGCTGCCGCACTTCTATCTGGGCCACGGTATCGGTGTCAATGCCGCTGAAATGCCGATGATCGGAACCGATCTCGGTGACGAGTTCGACGAGAACTACGTCCTGCAGGCAGGCATGGTGCTGGTGCTGGAGCCCGTGGTGTGGGAGGACGGCACCGGCGGTTACCGCAGCGAGGAGATCATCGTCATCACCGAGGAAGGCTGGATCAAGTTGACCGACTACCCGTACTCGCCCTATGGCGACTGAAGTCCTGGGCGACGAGCGCGTTCTCCGCACCGGGCGGCGGGCTCGCGCACTGGCCCAGATGGAAGCCCACGACCTGGACGTCCTTGTCCTGGGCCGGCAGTCCAACATTCGCTATGTCAGTGGCGCCCAACAACTCTGGGTGGCCGGCACCCGGCCGTTCGCGCCGTCGTGTGTGTTGCTGCGCAACGGTGCGGTGCACCTGCTGAGCACGTGGGACGAGGGTGTGCCGGAGGACATTCCGCACGAGAACCTCTACGGCATCGCGTGGAACCCGGTGAACACCATCGAGAACCTGAAGAAGATCCCGGGCGCGGCCAGTGCCCGGCGGGTGGGCTCGGACGCGCTGTCGCCGGGCTTCGCCCAGCTGTTGCCGCTGGCGTTTCCCAACGCCGAGCTGGTCGACGGCGAGGCGGCCATGCAGGCGGCCAGGAAGGTCAAGACCGCCGAGGAGATCGAGGCGCTGCGCGAAGCCGTCCGGGTCGCCGAGGTCGGACTGGCTGCGGCACTGACCAGCGTTCGCGACGGCGCCTCGGTGCAGGACCTGACCGCGGTGCTATTGGAGGCGATGACCGCCGGAGGTGTCAGCAGCCCGGCTCACCAGGACGCGGTGTGGGTGACCGCCACCGACCATCCGTGGCGCAGAGTGACCGGCGAGGGCCTGGTGCACGACGGTGACCTGGTCGCCTTCGCCTCCGGAGTGCTCGATCGCGGCTACATCGGGGAAGTCGGCCGCACGGTTCCGATCGGAGAGCCCACCGCGGCCACCCGCGACCTGTTCGAACGATCGCAGCGACTGAACACCGCGTTGCTCCGAGCGTGTCGCCCGGGAGCGCCCAACGCCGGTCTACTGGCCGCGTACGAGGCTGTGGGCGAACCACTTCCGGTGGTTCCGGTGGCCCACGGGCTCGGGGTCGGCTTCGACTCGCCGGTGGTCTCACCGCAGCTGGCCGCGACCGCGGCTGCCGAACACCTCGAGCCCGGCATGGTCCTGGCCGTCACCGGATACGTGTTCGAGCCGGGTGTCGGTGCGGTGTTCCGTCGCGATTCGATACTGATCACCGACGACGGGGCCGAGGTTCTGACGTCGAGCCCGGCCTGGGGCGACCCGAATGGCTGAGGCCACACGGCCGCCGGCCGAGGAGATCATCCGCTACGAGAAGAACCCGAAGACCAGGATCGCCACGATCACCTTCGACCGGCCGGAGTATCTCAACGCGCCGACCGCCGCCGCGCGGCTGCGGTATTCGGATCTGCTGTACCAGGCCGGCGTCGACGACGAGGTGAAGGTTCTGGTGATCCGCGGCGTCGGCGACGACCTGGGCAGCGGCGCTGATCTGCCCGAGTTCATGGAGATGCAGGAGGCCGAGGACGAAGGTCCGCGGCTGTCGGAGTTCCGGATCGCCGCCGGTGAGGTCAAGTACCCGCCCAAGGGTTCCTTCCGGCGGGGCGCCACGATCAGTTCCTGGTATGCCAGCCCGCATTCGGGAATCAGGACGTTGCAGGACTTCAAGAAGATCTCGATCCTCGAGGTCAAGGGGTACTGCTACGGCTGGCACTTCTACCAGGCGGCCGACGCCGACCTGGTGATCTCCTCCGACGACGCCTTGTTCGGCCATCCGTCGTTCCGCTACTACGGGTGGGGACCCCGCATGTGGTGGTGGGCGCAGATGATGGGCATCCGCAAGTTCCAGGAGATGGTTTACACGGGCCGGCCGTTCACCGCCGCCGAGATGGCGGAATGCAACTTCCTCAACAGCGTGGTGCCTCGCGAGGACCTCGAGGCCGAGGTCGACAAGTACGCGCAGGCCTGCGCTCGCAACCGCCCGACCGACACGGTGTTCCAGCAGAAGATCTTCTTCGAAGTGATGAAGCAGTTCCAGGGCGAGTACATGGGCAGCCTGCTGGGCGGCTACTTCGAGTCGATGGGGGCGAGCATCGCCCACGACGAAGGCGATCTGGACATGCACGAGGCCCTCGACGAAGGCCTCTCGGGTGCGGTCAAGGACAACGACAGCAAGTTCCCGCCGGAATGGCGACTGTCGAAGGCGGGCCGCAAGAACGGCAAGCCGAAGAAGAAGAAGTAGCGCTGTGGCAGGCCCGCCCCTGAGCGGATTCGTGGTCGTCGACCTCTCGACCGGGATCGCCGGCGGCTACTGCACCAAGCTGCTCGCCGACGGCGGCGCCGACGTGGTCAAAGTCGAAGCGCCCGAGGGTGATCCACTACGACGGTGGTCGGCCTCCGGCGCCTCGATTCCACCGGGGCGCGACGGTGCCCTGTTCAGCTTCCTGGCCGGCGGAAAGCACAGCGTGGTCGCCGACCCCGCGGCTGCGGCCGACCTGGACCTCGTCGAGCGACTACTCGCCTCCGCTGACGCCGTGGTGTGGTCGCCGGGGTCGCCGGTGGTCGAGCTGTCCCGGTTGGCGCCGGAGTCGATTTTGGCGCGCCACCCGCACCTGATTGTCGCGTCGATCACCCCGTTCGGCCTGCACGGGCCCTGGAGTGGTCGTGCGGCAACGGAATTCACGCTGCAGGCGTGGTCCGGCGGCATCGTCGGGCTGGGCCGCGGCGCACCGGATCGCGCACCGGTCTACGTCGGGGGACAGGTCGGCGACTACCTGTCCGGGGCCTACGCCAGCGCCGCCATTCTGACCGCTGTTCACGGTGGTGTCGCCGGTGAACTGATCGACCTGTCGATGCTGGAGAGCCACGTGATGGGGCTGACCTACTACCCGGTGACCTACTACGAGATGCTGGGCCGACCGTGGCGGGATTCCAGAAAGCTCACCGTGCCCGGAATCGCTCGCGCCAGCGATGGTTTGGTGGACATCGGCTGCGGCACCGCTCAGCAGTGGTTCGACCTGTGCGCGATGACCGGGCACGAGGACTGGATCGACGAGGACTCGCCGCTGTCGATCACCGAACAGGCCAACGAGAAGGCCGGCGAACTGTACGCCTGGGTGGCCGAGCACACCGGTGAGGAGGTGCGTGAGCTGGCGACGGCGTTTCGAATCCCGAATGCCCCGGTTGCCAACGGCGCCAGCATCGAGTCCCTCGACCACTTCCGCGAGCGCGGCTCGTTCGTCGACAACCCGGCCGGTTTCCGTCAACCGGCATACCCCTACCGGATCTCCGGCGTCGACCTGCGCCCGCCGGCGCCCGCGCCACGCCTCGGTGAACACACCGAGGCGCACCGCGCCGCGGCCCGACCGCCACGCACCGCCGGCGCGCAGGCGAAGACGCTGCCGCTGCACGGCATTCGCGTCCTCGATCTGACCACCTTCTGGGCGGGGCCGTCGTGCACCCACCCGATGGCGCTGCTGGGTGCCGACGTGATCCACGTCGAGTCCGCGCGCCGCCCGGACGGCACCCGGATGATCGCCGGTGTGCCGGTGACCGAGGACCACTGGTGGGAAAAGCAGCCGATCTTCGCCGCGCTGAACACCAACAAGAAGGACATCACCGTCGACCTGGCCACCGAACGCGGCCGCGAGCTGCTGAACCGGCTGATCGCGACCGCCGACGTCATCGCCGAGAACTACACCCCGCGGGTGCTCGACCAGCTGGGCCTGGATTACGCCGCCGTCCGACGGATCAAGCCTGACATCGTCATGCTGCGGATGCCCGGGTTCGGCCTCGACGGGCCCTGGCGGGACAGCCCGGCGTTCGCCTATGTCATCGAAGCGGCAGCGGGGATCAGCTGGCTCACCGGCTACCCCGATCGCAACCCGTACGAGCCGTACTCGCTGGGCGATCCCAACGCGGGGTTGCACGCCCTCAACGCTGTGCTGCTGGCACTCGAGCACCGGCGTCGCACGGGGGAGGGCTCACTGGTCGAGGCGGCGATGATCGACGCGGCCCTCAACATTGCCGCCGAACAGGTCGTCGAATACACCGCCTACGGGGCGGTGCTGCAACGTGCCGGAAACCGCGGGCCAGCGGCCGCACCCCAGAACCTGTACCGCACCAACGACATCGACGAGTTCGGCCGCGACGACTCCTGGGTGGCGATCGCCATTGCCACCGACGAGCAGTGGCGGGCTCTGCGAGCCGCACTCGGTGACCCCGCCTGGGCGGCCGACCCGGTGCTCTCGACGGTGGCCGGGCGGCGCGCACAGCAGGACGCCATCGACGAACACCTGGGCGCCTGGTGCCGCCAGCGCAGCGGCGACGAGATCGTCGCCGCCCTATGGGACAACGGTGTTCCGGTCGCCCCGGTGATGCAGCCACACCGCCAGACCGAACTCGCCCAGCTCACCGCCCGCGGGTTCTTCGAAGAACTGGACCACCCCGTCAACGGACCCGCCCACTACACCACGCTGCCGTTCCGGCTCTCGGCCGGCCCCCAACGCTTCCACGTTGCCCCCGCGCCGCTGCTGGGACAGCACAATCACGAGGTCTTTGGTGAGCTCGGATTGTCCGACGGTGAGATCGCCGCGCTGGAAGCCGACGGGGTGATCGGCACCGCGCCGGCGCGCGGGGACTCTACGGCCGCCCGCTGACGGCCGGGGTGACGAGCTCCAGCAGCCAGCCGCCCCACTGTGCGTCGGTGCGTTTGCCCGGCAGCGCCAGCGCGGTCGAGACCGTCACCAGCAGCCCGGTCGCGAAGAACGTCCGTACGCCCATTGCATCAGTGCCGGTGAGCTCGGTGACCTTGTGCTGCAACGCCATATACCGTGCGGCCACATCGTCGCGCACAATCGGGTCACCGGCCGCAGCATACGCGTGCAGCATCACCAGTGCAACGGTTCTGTCGCGCTGCAGCAGGCGACGGTAGGCATCGCCGAGCGCCACCAGCGTGGGTTCGGGGGTGGCGACGAAGGCCTCGGTCACGCTGTCGAAGACCCACGCCACGACGTCGAGAAACAGCGAGCGTTTGGAGCCGAACATCTGCACGACGCGGGGATGGGAGACCTCTGCCCGGGCAGCGATCGCTTCTAATCGTGTTCCTGCCAAGCCATTTTCGGCGAACTCCGCGGCAGCGGCGCCGATGATTTCCTGGCGGCGGATGGCCGCGGGTTTGTGCACCCGGGGTGTCGGCGGTCGCTGGGTCACCGATCGGTGTTGCGGATCTGGCGGTTGACGAGGTCGTTGTCGTAGAGGCACCGGTAGGCGGTGATCAGTCCGTCCTCGCCGAACTCGAGGCGGTCGTCGCCGTGGAATTCGACCACCCGCCCCGTTCGGGCGAAGGTGCCGGTGAACTTCCACGCCACCAGCACTGCCCGGCGGCGGACGTCGGCGAACAGGCCCTCGAGGCGAAATGTGTTGTCCGGGAACGACCGTGCCATCTCGTTGACGAAGGCCCTGATCGGCTCCCGGCCGTGCACGGTCTCACCCAGCGCGGGTTCGTCGTAGACGAGGTCTTCGGCGCACAGCGCGGCGACCGCGTCACCGTCGTGGTTGTTCCATGCGGTTGCCCAGTGCAGGCAGAACTCCTCGACGGCTTTGGGGTCTGTGATCGCGGCGGGGCTGATGACTGTCATGGCGGCCAACTTACTGGTTTGTAAGAAAATGCGCAACGGTGCGAGAGCGGAAGAGGGAACGTATTGCCTTGGCGCGGTTGTGAGAATATGATTCTCGCTAACTGCATAAGGAGGATTTCATGGGTCAGCTGTCGCACCGGGTCGACGTCCCGTTTCCGATTTTCGACGCGGACAATCACCTGTACGAGCCGCCGGAGGCGCTGACGAAGTACCTGCCCAAGGAGTACAAGGACTTCGTCCAGTACGTACAGGTGAACGGCCGCACCAAGATCGCGCTGCGCGGCCAGATCAGCAACTACATCCCCAACCCGACCTTCGAGGTCGTCGCCCGCCCGGGCGCCTGGGAGGAGTACTTCAAGTACGGCAACCCCGACGGCAAGACCAAGCGGGAGCTCTTCGGTGAGCCGATGCGTGCGATCCCGGCGTTCTTCGAGCCCGGCCCGCGCCTGGAGGTGATGAACGAGCTGGGGCTGGACCGCACGCTGATGTTCCCGACCCTGGCCAGCCTGATCGAGGAGCGGCTGCGCGACGATCCGGTCGCCATCCACGTCCTGGTCCACTCGCTCAACCAGTGGCTCGACGAGGTGTGGGGCTTCAACTACCAGAACCGCATCTTCACCACTCCGGTGATCACCCTGCCCATCGTGGAGAAGGCGATCGAGGAGCTGGAGTGGGCGGTCAAACGTGGCGCCCGCTGCATCCTGGTGCGCCCGGCGCCGGTGCCCGGCTTCCGCGGCCCGCGGTCCTTCGCGCTGCCGGAGTTTGATCCGTTCTGGGAGCGGGTCGTGGAGTACGACCTGCTGGTCGGCATGCACTCCAGTGACAGCGGCTACTCGCGCTACACCTCCGAATGGGACGGTGCCAGCGCCGAGATGCTGCCGTTCCAGACCAACGCGATGGGCATCCTCAACGAGTGGCGCCCGATCCAGGACTCGGTGGGCTCCTGGGTAATCCACGGTGCGCTGTACCGCCACCCGAAGCTGAAGGTCGCGATTGTCGAGGCCGGCTCGAAGTGGATGACCCCGCTGCTCGACGGCCTGGCCGAGGTCTTCCGCAAGGCCCCCGAAGCCTTCCCGAGCGACCCGGTCGAGATGGTCAAGAGCCGCATCCACGTCAGCCCGTTCTTCGAGGACGGCATCGACGATCTGGTGAACCTGGTCGGTGTCGAGCAGGTGCTCTACGGTTCGGACTGGCCGCACCCCGAAGGCCTGGCCGAGCCCACCTACTACGTCGAGGCGCTCTCGCACCTCAAGGCCGAGGACCAGGCCAAGATCATGGGCGGCAACCTGAGCCGCCTCATCACGGTGTGACCTTCTCGGATCAGCATCCGCGGACCATCCCCGAGATGGTCGCCAGCGCAGCGGACCGGTTCGGCGACAGTGAAGCTGTCGTCGACGGTCCGCTGCGTCTTACGTTCGCCGAGGTCGCCCACCGGGTCCGGTGCGCGGCAGGCGCATTCGCCAACGCCGGTGTCGACAAGGGCGACCGCGTCGCGATCTGGGCACCCAACTCGGCGCACTGGATGATCGCCGCGTTCGGCGCCCTCACCGCGGGGGCCGTCGTGGTTCCGGTGAGCACCCGGTACAAGACCGCCGAGGCCGCCGACATCATCACCCGCAGCGGCGCCAAGGTCGTCCTCGTCGAGAAGGGTTTCCTGGAGCAGGAATTCACCGCGCCGCCGGGTGTACCCACCTTTGATCTGACCTCGGGATTCCTCGAGGACGGCGCGCCGGTGCAGCGGGCCGTCCGCGGCACTGACATCGCCGACATCATCTACACCTCCGGGACCACGGGGCGGCCCAAGGGCGTGATGATGAACCACCAGCAGAACCTGCGGATGTACTCCGAATGGTGCGACCTGGCCGACCTGCGCCGCGGCGACCGCTACCTGATCGTCAACCCGTTCTTCCACACCTTCGGCTACAAGGCGGGCTGCCTGGCGTCGTTCATCCGGGGCGCGACCATGCTCCCGGTTGCGGTCTTCGACATCGACCGGGTGGTCGAACTCATTGCCGCCGAACGCATCACGATGCTGCCCGGCCCGCCGACGCTGTACCACTCCCTGCTCGCGGTCGAGGACAAGAGCAAGCTGGCCACCCTGCGCGCCGGCGTCACCGGTGCGGCCGACATCCCAGTCGAACTCATCCGCCGAGTCCACGAGGAGCTTCCGTTCCAGACGCTGGCCACCGGCTACGGTCTGACCGAGGCCGGAACGGCGACGATGTCGCGGCCCGGTGACTCGTTCGACGACATCGCCACCACCGCGGGCCTGCCCGTCGCCGACGTCGAGGTGCGGCTGGCGCACGACGCCGAGGTGCTGGTGCGCGGATACAGCGTGATGCAGGGCTACTTCGACGACCCGGCGGCCACCGCCGAGGCTATCGACAGCGAGGGCTGGCTGCACACCGGCGATCTGGGGTGCTTCACCGACAGCGGGCGGCTGCGCATCGTCGGCCGCAAGAAGGACATGTTCATCGTCGGCGGCTTCAACGCTTACCCCGCCGAGATCGAGGGCTTCCTGATGGAACACCCGGCGGTCGCGCAGGCGGCGGTCATCGGTGTGCCCGACGAGCGTCTGGGGCAGGTCGGCAAGGCGTTCGTCGTGCCCAAACGCGGTGCGGACGTGTCGGCGGACGGCCTCATCTCCTGGAGCCGCGACCGGATGGCCGGGTTCAAGGTGCCCAGGACGGTTGAGTTTCTGGAGGCTCTTCCGCTCAATGCGACCGGCAAGGTTATGAAAGACCACCTGCGCTGAGGCCATGAAAGCCCTGTTCTCCCACGTCGCGGTGCTTGTGGCTGACCACCCTGGTATAGCATGATTTCCGCCCAGTGATAATGTCATTCTCGCACTTGGTGCGGTACTCGCGCCAGCGCCGGTCTCGGCCGCCTCGTCGCTCTCGCGGCGGATCGCCGACAATGAGCGGCGGTCGGCGGCCAGCGCTCAGCGAGCGCCCGTACGCTGGCTGGATGCTTGGTCCAGGGAGGAGTTCGGACATGTGTAGGTGGTATGGCGTCTGACGTGAACAGCAAAGGTGCTGCGGTAGACGGAGACGATGCCGTCTCCGAGGTCATGGCGCAGCTGGCTGAGGCTGAAGCGGCCGAGGCGCAGGCGCGCGCCGAGGCGGCCCGGGCGAAGGCGACGGCCGCGCGGCTGCGTGGCGCATCCGACACCGCCGAGGCCGATACCGACGGGGCCGAGACCCACGACGTCGAGCCTGACGATGCCGAGCCTGGCCGGCCCTGGTGGTCGCGGCTGCCGTGGTCCAAGATCGTGGCGGGCCTGGTCGTGCTGGGTATCTGTGCCCTGCTGGCGCTGACCGGGCTGATGATCTGGCAACACCAGCGGGTCGAGGCCCAGCGAGCCCACCGCGCCGCGATCGTCACCGCGGCCAAAGACGGTGTGACCGCGTTGCTGTCGATCGACTACACCCACGCCAAGGCCGACGTGCAGCGGGTGATCGACTTGTCGACGGGCTCGTTCAAGGACGACTTCACCAAGGGCGCAGACGATTTCGTCAAGACCGCCGAGCAGTCCAAGGCGGTGACGGTCGGCTCGATCAACGCCGCCGCGCTGGAGGGCGACACCGGTGATTCGTGGGTGGTCCTGCTTGCGGCGTCGTCGCAGGTGACCAATGCCAATGGGGCTAAACAGGATCCGCGGGCGTGGCGGATGAGTGTGACGGTGACACGTGACGGGGACAAACTGAAGATGTCGAATGTGGAGTTCGTGCCATGAGCAGTGCCGACGAAGAGACCAAGACCGAGTCAGTGGAGGACTCCGACAAGACAGAGTCTGTCGAGGAGACTGATACCACGGGCACCGAGGCTGAAGCCACCCAAGCCGACACCGCCGAGGAGCCCACTCCCGGTGCGTTGGGCCGCGCGGCCGGTGGGCTTCGGCGGCGGTGGGTAGCAGCGTTGCTCGCCGTGCTGCTGGTCGCCTCGGCCGGTGCGGCCGGAGGGGTCTATTGGTGGATGTACCGCCCGGATCAGCAGACCGGTGCCAAGGCCCAGCAGCAGGTCACCGACGCCGCCCGCGAGGGCACGGTCGCCCTGCTGTCCTACGCGCCGGACACGTTGGACAAGGACCTGTCCAACGCCAAGTCGCACCTGACCGGTGAGTTCCTGAAGTACTACAGCCAGTTCACCGACCAGATCGTGGCGCCGGCCGCCAAACAGAAGGGCGTCAAGACCGAGGCGACCGTCGCGCGTGCCGCTGTCTCGCAGATGGAGCCGAGCCGGGCGGTGGTGCTGGTGTTCGTCAACCAGGTGACCACCAGCAAGGACCGGCCCGACCCCGCGCTGGCCACCAGCAGCGTGCTGGTGACCCTGGTCAAGGACCAGGACCGCTGGAAGATCTCGGAGTTCAACCCTGTCTAGGCATCTGGCGCCACGAGGAGTGAATCGATGAGCGTTGCACTGCTGTTGGAGATGGCGGCCTCGGACGCCGACCGCATCGGTGTGGTCTCCGACGACCAGCGGCTGACCGTCGGCGAGCTGAACGCGCTAGCCGACGGCGGTGCCGGGGTCATCGCGGCATCCGGTGCGGACAGCATCGTCTACGTGGGCACCGGCGGGGTGATGCTGCCGTTGCTCATTTTCGCCTCGGCGCGCGCCGCACGTCCGTTCACCCCGCTCAACTATCGCCTCTCCGGTGAGGCGCTGGCCGAGCTGATCGACCGGCTCCCGCAGCCGCTGGTGGTGTTCGACGCCGAATACGCCGACGTGGTAGCCGGTTTGGGGGCCAGCCGGATCGAGTCCCAGGAGTTCGTCGCCGCCGCTGCGCAAGCCGAGCCGGTCGCCGAGTTCCCTGACCCCGACGATGTCGCCGTCGTGCTCTTCACGTCGGGCACCACATCGCGGCCCAAAGCCGTTGAGCTGTCCCACAACAACCTCACCAGCTACGTGACGGGTACCGTCGAGTTCGCCTCGGCGGAGCCCGGCGACGCCGCCCTGATCTGCGTGCCGCCCTACCACATCGCCGGGGTCGGAGCCGCGCTGTCCAATCTCTACGCCGGCCGAAAGATGGTGTATCTGCGCAAGTTCGACGCCACGGAGTGGATCCGGCTGGCCTCGTCCGAAGCGGTCACCAGCGCGACCGTCGTCCCCACCATGCTGGACCGGATCATCAGTCAGCTGGAATCAGATCCCACCCCGCTGCCCGCGTTGCGGACGCTGGCCTACGGTGGATCCAAGGTGGGCCTTCCGCTGGTGCGCAAAGCCCTCGAACTGCTGCCCGAAGTCGGCTTCGTCAATGCCTACGGCCTGACCGAAACCAGTTCCACCATCGCGGTTCTCACACCCGATGACCACCGCGCGGCGCACACGGCCGCCGACGAATCCGCCCGGAAGCGGCTGGGCTCGGTCGGACAACCGGTGCCGGGCATCGAAGTGCAGATTCGCGCCGAGGACGGCACCGTGCTGGGCCCCGAGGAAGTCGGGGAGCTGTTCGTGCGCGGTGAGCAGGTGTCGGGCAAGTACGCCGAAATCGGGTCCGTCCTCGACGAACACGGCTGGTTTCCCACCAAGGACGTCGCCTACCTCGACGCCGAGGGATACCTCTTCATCGGTGGGCGCTCCGATGACACCATCATCCGCGGCGGGGAGAACATCGCCCCCGCCGAGATCGAGGACGTCCTCGTCGAGCATCCCCATGTCCACGACGTCGCCGTCGTCGGCGTCGAGGACGCCGAATGGGGCCAGATCATGGTCGCCGTCGTGGTGCCCGTCACCGACATCGCGCCGGATCCCGAGGAATTGCGCGCCCACGTGCGTGCGCATCTGCGGGGCTCGCGCACGCCGGACCGGGTGGTGTTCCGCCACGAACTGCCCACCACGCCGACCGGCAAGGTGCTGCGCCGGCAGCTGGCCGACGAACTCAAGACGCCCACCACCTAGATCTCAGGGAGGACAACCATGATCAAGACCGGTACCCGGCTGCAAAGCCAGGTCTGTGACACCCAGGTGATCGTCGTGCGCTCGTCGGAGAGCCTCGACGACCTGCGGGCCGGCGGGGTGGCGATGATCCCGCTCGACGCCGAGAAGGCCGCCGACGCCAGCCTGGACCCGGACTTCGCCGGCGGCGCGGTGATGGGAAAGCGCTACGTCGACGACAGCGGCGCCGAAGTGCTGGTCACCAAGGCCGGCGCGGGCACCCTGTCGGTGGGCACCACGCCGCTGGAGCAGAAGACCGCCAAACCCCTGCCGGCCAGCGACTAGCCCAGGGCGCCATGACTGCCGCGGCGGATGACCAGCAGCACACGCTGGTACTCGCCATGGACTACCGGGTGCCCGACCCGGACAAGGTGTGGCCGGTGCTGCAGCGCAGCCAGGCCGCGCTCGCCGACCTCGGTGCGCACTACGTACTCGTCTACACCTCCACCCGTGACCCCGGCCGTGTCATGGTCACCATCTCGCTGCGCAGCAGGGAACCCATCCTCGAGGTCCTGCGGTCCGGACTGTTCCTGAGCTGGTTCGACTCCGTCGGTCTGCAGGACATCCCGGCCATCTTCGCCGGTGACACCGTCGAGAAGATCGCCGTCAGCGCGACCGACCCGGACACCACCCCCGGGGTCATCATGTCGACGATCGCCCGCGTCGAGGATGTATCGCAGCTGATCTCACGCATTCGACGTGCGCTTCCCCGATTCGCCGACGCGGGTATCCGCAATCTGCGGGTGTTCGGGGCGTTCGACGACGAGCACGAGGTGATGATCCTGCAGGAGATCGACTCCGAGCAGGACGCGAGCCGCTGGATCGACCACCCGGATTCGGTCGCGGAATGGATGGCCGGTGCCGGTGTCGGCGCCTACCCGCCGATCTTCGTCGGTCGCCTCAAGCACATGCTGCGTATCGACGAGAACGCCTGAGCGGCAGCCATGTTCGTTTGTCTGTGCAAAGGTGTCACCAGCCAGACAGTCGCTGACATCGTCGCTGCGGGGGCGACCACCACCAAACAGGTGGCCAAAGCGTGCGGCGCCGGAACCGAATGCGGGCGCTGCAAACACACCATTCGCGCCATCATCGAGGCCGCCGGGCCGCCGGAGCCCAAGCGCCGCAGGGGCTTCCTGCACAGGGGATGACGATGGGCCCGCTCGGCCGAAGAACGGCTGCACAAGTCCCCGCAGCAAGGGACTAACGTCTCTGGTCTCGTCGGCGCGGTCTGGGCGACTCTGGGAGGAGAGATCGACCAGAGAAGGCGGCGAGAACCATGAGCGCGCATTTTCCTGACCCGCAAACGGTGCGCGCCGCACTCAGCCTGGCGGCGCGCGCACCCTCGGTGCACAACTCCCAGCCCTGGCACTGGCGAGTGGGGCCACACAGCATCCAGCTCGACGCCGACCCCAGCCGGCATCTGCCCAGAACCGACCCGGACCGCCGCGACATGCTGATCAGCTGCGGTGCCACCTTGCATCACTGCACGGTGGCCCTGGCGGCGATGGGCTGGCAGGCCAAGGTCCACCGGTTCCCGAACCCAGCCGATCGCGACCACGTCGCCTCGCTCGAGCTCCACCCGCAAGCACCGGGCGAGCTCGACGTCACCCTGGCCGCGGCCATCACCCGTCGGCGCACCGACCGACGCACCTACGGTTCCTGGCCGGTGCCCGTCGGCGATATCGCCCTGATGGGTGCACGCGCTGCCCGCGCCGGGGTGATGCTGCGCCAGATCGAGCTGCTGCCGCAGCTCAACGCGATCGTGGCCGAGTCGGTCGCCAGGCACAACACCGACACCGACTACCTCACCGAGCTCAACGCGTGGAGCGGGCGGCACGGATCGGTGGCCGGGGTACCCGCCCGAAACGCCCCGCCGGTCGATTCTCGCGCCCCCATCCCCGCGCGGGCCTTCGCCGGACCCGCGCTTAAACAACCCGCGCTGGCGTCTCCGGTCGAGGACAACGGCGTGATGCTGGCGCTGGGCACCGAGACCGACGACGACCTGGCCCGGGTCCGGGCCGGGGAGGCCACCAGTCTGGTGCTGCTGTCGGCAACCGCGATGGGCCTGGCCACCTGCCCGGTGACCGAACCGCTCGAGATCCCCGAGACCCGTGAAGCCGTGCGGGCCGACGTATTCGGCACCAGCGGGCACCCGCAGATGCTGCTGCGGCTCGGCTGGGCGGCTATCAACGCCGACCCGCTGCCGGCCACCCCGCGGCGCCCGCTTCCCGACATCGCGGACTGGCTCAACGACGGCGCCTTCATCGTCGGTGCCGACGCAGTGAGCAAAGCGGGGTAGTGCCGCCGGTATGGACACCATCGTGACCGGTCCGCACGGGTGGCTCTGGCGGCTGTTCACGCGAAATGCCCTGGTGCGCACCAGCGACCGAGTCGAATCGTTGGTGTCGATCCTGGCCGTCGCCCTGGTGCTGCTGGCCCTGCCGCTCGCGGGAGCGATCGGTACCGAGGTGCACGCCAGTCGCAGCGCGGCCTACCAGGAGCAGGTGCGGACCCGCCACACCGTGGCGGCGACGGTACTCGACGACAGCACCTCGACGGTTCGGCCCTATGAGGTGTCCTTCGACGTCCACGCCCGCTGGTACGACCACGGCGTTGCGCACGAAGATGTGTTCGGCTGGGATCGACCCGCCGGTGTCGGTGAGAAGCTCACGATCTGGGTCGACGAGGCGGGCGCCTATACCGGTCCGCCGATGCCCCCGCGGCGGGCAGCCAGCGATGGCATCGTAGCCGGTGTCGTGCTGTGGCTGTCGGTGCTGACCGTGGTCGCCTCGGTGACCGGGCTGGTGCGCTTCCGCCTCGAGCGGCGCAGGCACGCCCAGTGGGACCGGGGGTTACGCGCCCTGGTCGGTGACGACGGCGGGCGCACCAGTACCGAGCACTGACCTCACGGGAAGCGCAGCGTCGTTCCCGGCGTAAGAGTTTGCACCTGCCCGCGGCATTCGATCTCGATCGCGGGATGGTCGGCCGGATCGACACTGACCTCGGCGCTGCGGCCGTGGATCGTCAGGTGCAACCGGTAGCCGCGGTAGAAGATCGGCAGGCGAAGCGCCCCAAGACTTTCCGGCCACATCGGGCTCAGGATCAACCGGTCGGCGCGGGTCTCCAGCCCGGTGAAGCATCGCTGCAGCAGGTCGATGCTTCCGGCCATGGCGGCGACGTGGATTCCTTCGGCCGTGGTGCCGCCCTGGATGTCGGCCACATCGGACATCAGGACCTGCTGGAAGTAGCGCATCGCCCGTTCGCGGTCACCGCGGGCCAGCACCCAGGCGTGCACCACACCGCTCAGCGTCGAACCGTGCGAGGTGCGGTGCAGGTAGTAGTCGACGGTCTTGGGGATCTGCTCCGGGGTGAGCCGGTAGCCCATGCGGGCGAACAGTTCCCGAAGTTCGTCGGACGACAGCAGGTAGAACAGCATGAGTACGTCGGCCTGCTTGGAGGCGCGGTAGCGGTTGACGCTGTCGTTCTCGGCCTCCAGGATGCGGTCGAGTCGCTGGATGTTCCCGTAGCGCTCGCGGTAGCCGTGCCAATCGAGTTCGGCCAGTTGGTCATAGCCCTGGAACTGGCTGATGACACCCTCATGGAAGGGGACATACATCCGCCGGCTCACCTCGTCCCACCGGTCGAGTTCGCGGCCATGGATGCCCATGGTCTCCATCAGGTCCAGGCGGTCGCGCAGCGGCAACGCATCTAGGGCGTCGAGGGCGCGCACGATCACCCACACCGCCATCACGTTGGTGTAGGCGTTGTTGTCGATACCGTCGTAGGGCCGGTCAGGGTAGCCGGAATGGAACTCGTCGGGCCCGATCACCCCCCGAATCACATAGCGGCCCAACGCTTCGTCGTACTCGGCGCGACTCACCCAGAAACGGGCGATCTCGGCCAGCATCTCTGCGCCGTTCTCGATCAGATACTCCAGGTCACCGGTGACCTGGTAGTACTGCCAGACGTTGAAGGCCACGGCGATACCGATGTGGTGGGCGCGGGCGCTGGCATCGGGATTCCAGTGCCCCGAATTCGGGTTGAGGTGCAGCTTCTGGCTCTCCTCGCGCCCGTCGCTGCCGGACTGCCAGGGGAACATGGCCCCGGCGTAGCCCGCCTCCGCGGCGGCGCGGCGCGCCTCGGGAAGCCGGCGGTAGCGGTAGCGCAGCAGCGAGCGGGTGATCGCCGGGAAGCGCAGGTTGAGCACCGGGAACACGAACAGCTCGTCCCAGAAGATGTGGCCGCGATAGGCCTCGCCGTGCAGGCCACGTGCCGGCAGCCCGGCATCGAGGTCCACGGCACGGTTGGGCACCGTCTGCAACAGCTGCAGCAGGTGCAGACGCACCACCCGCATGGCATCGGGATTGTCGTCGAAGGCGATGTCGAAACGCTCCCACAGGTGCGCCCATTCGCGGACGTGCCCGTCGCGCAGATCGCTGTAGCGGCCGAGCTGGCTCAGCAGCCGGTGCGCGGCTTCACCCGGTTCGGAGATGGCGTGGTCGCGGCCGGTGAAGATGGTCGCCATCTTCTCCACGGTCACCGACTCACCCGGTGACACCGACACCACGAAGTCGTGACCGGTGCGGCGTTCCTCGTCGACGAAGCGGCTGTCGATCTCGAGTGCGTCCTCGCCGCGCCACACGGTGGTGCGGGCGGCCACCGCGATCGGGATCCGCGACTGCACCGTCTGGCACACCAGCAGCACCGAGTCGGGGGACAGCTCGCGGGTGGTGGTGGCCACGAGGTGGTCATCGGAGAGGTCCCGGTAGCGGTCCACCCCCGAATTGCGCACATCGCCGTCGATCAGCGACAGGAATTCGATTGTGCCCGACCAGTCTTCGGCCCAGACGGTGGTCTCCAGGGCGCAGGCGTGCGGCAGGTGCATGGCCGCGATACGCCGCTGCGCGACCCGGCAGGTGCGCCCGCCGGGGTCGCGGAACCGGAACTCCCGGTACAGCTCGGCCTGGCGCAGGTCCATGTTCTGCCGATAGGACAGCAGGTTGGCCGAGTCGATGTCGAACCAGTCACCGCCGTCGATGCGGAATTTCAGCGACAGCCAGTTCGGCAGATTGACCAGGCTCTCGTTCTCGATGCGAACGCCGGACACCTCGTCGGTGAGGCGGTTGTAGAGCCCGGCCGAGTACGTGCCGGGGTAGTGGAACGTGCCGGCGTCGGCCTCCGGCGCGCAGCCCCGGGTGGCCCGGTATCCGTTGCCGACGGTGCACAGCGCCTCACGCAGCCGCTCCTGCTCGGGGATATAGCCGCCGAAGGTGAACGACCAAGGGCTGGAGAGAATCTGACGGTCGACGTCACACTGCTCGACCAGTCGTTCGACGAACTCGCGGACGTGCGTCGGGTCGTCGAGGGAGTATCGGGCGGCGGTGCAGCGGTTGCCGTCCTCGGAGTGGCGCACCACGATGCCGATGCCGTCGTGCAGCACCGAGTCGAACCCGTCCTCGTCGGTCAGGTCGTCGCCGAGGTAGATCGGCAGCAGGGGTTCCTGGCCGGCCACCTGGTCGACGATCCACTCCAGCGTCTTGCCCTTGTCCCAGTCCATGTTCGGCCGCAACTCGACGACCTTGCGGCCCGAGGTCACCTTCAGGCCGTGCCGCACACCGGCGCGGTGTACCGCGGCGGTGGCCACCGCTTCGGCATCGGTGCCGCCGTTGCGGTAGTGCACCGCGACGGCGAACCGCTTGTGCTCCACGAAGATTCCGGTGATGTCGGCGAGTTCTGCCCGCAGTTCGTCGGCGGCCTGCGCCAGCAGCGGTGCGGCCGCCGCGGCGGTCTCGTTCTCGCGGTGGACCCCGTCGGGGCCCACCATCTCGAACCCGTGACTGCCCGCATACCACAGGCCCGGGATCCCGATCCGGTCGCGGATGTCGTCGAGCCCGCGACCGGAGAGCACTGCGACGGGGTACAGCGCGGCCAGCGACTGCAGTGCCTTGTCGGCGCCGGGAACCAGCGTGGCCGCGCCCGGATCGTCGACGATGTCCGACAGGGTGCCGTCGAAGTCGAAGAACAGTGCCGGGCGGCGGGCGGCCACCACACCGGCGATCTGGCCGAAGGACAGCAGCGCATCGGGCAGTGCCGACATCCGCCGGTCGATGGCGCGCACGGTGACGTCGGCGAGATCACCGATCACCGTGTCGGCGCCGTATCTCAGCAGACTCTCGGCAGCCTGGCCGCTGCGGTCGACGCCGATCACGAGCCCGAACCCGCCGGCCCGCCCCGCCGCCACCCCGGCCTCGGCGTCCTCGACCACCACGCACCGTCCGGGCCTGGCGCCCAGCCGGCGGGCGGTCTCCAGCAGCATGGCCGGGTCGGGCTTGCCCGGCAGTCCCAACCGCTCGGCGGTGATGCCGTCGACCCGGACCGCGAAATAGCTACCGATGCCCGCGGATTCCAGCACGCGTTCGCAGTTGCGGCTCGCCGAGTACACCGCCGTACCCACCCCGAGCTCGTCGAGGCGGCGCACCAGCGCCACCGTGGACTCGAAGGTCGGCACCCCGTCGGCGATGCGCGCGAGGTAGAGCTGCTGCTTTCGGTTGCCCAGCCCGCAGATGGTGTCGGAGCCCTCGTCGGCCGGTGAGCCCCACGGCAGTGTGATCGAGCGAGAAGCCAGAAAGTCCCGCACCCCGTCGTAGCGCGGTTTACCGTCGATGTAATGCCGGTAATCGGTGGGGGTGAAGTCGTAGTCGCAGAAGAGTTCGGCCCACGCTTGCTCGTGTATCGCCGCCGTGTCGGTGATCACACCGTCGAGGTCGAACAACACCGCGTCGTGGTAGCGCGGGTCGATTGCCACCGGCAGGCCGATGTCCGCACTGTCGATGCCCATAGCTGCGACCCTGCCACAAGCGCACCCGCGCGATCAGGGCCTTGTGGCCATCCGGTAGGTGACCAAGGCCTCATGATCACGGGGACCGTTAGACCTAGCGTTGGAGACAGCGCAGAAGAAGGAGAATGAAATGTCAACTCCGACAACTCATCGCGGAATTCTGGTCGGCGTCGACGGATCGCCGGAGTCCAAGGTCGCCGTGGACTGGGCCGCACGCGACGCGGCGATGTACGGCGCGCCACTGAAATTGGTCCACATTCTCAACCCACCGGTGGTGATGACCTTCCCCGAGGTTCCGTTGCCGCCGGGATATCTGCAGTGGCAGGAGGAATCGGGACAGGAGATCCTCGACGCCGCGGTCCGGACGGCCGCCGAGGCCACCCGGGACCATCCGATCGAGATCACCAGCGAGATGGTGGCAGGCCCCACCGTGCCGACCCTGGTCGAGCAGACCAAGGACGTCGGGCTCGTGGTCGTCGGCTGCCGCGGCCGCGGCGCGCTGGCCCGCAGCCTGCTCGGATCGGTCAGCACCGGACTGGCCCACCATGCCCACTGCCCGGTGGCGGTCATCCACGACGAGGACCCACTGATGGCCCACCCGTCGAAAGCACCCGTGGTGGTGGGAATCGACGGATCGCCCGCCTCCGAGCTGGCCACCTCAATTGCGTTCGAGGAGGCCAGTTTCCGCGGAGTCGATGTACTGGCCGTGCACGCCTGGAGTGACACCGGGGTCTTCGAGTTCCCCGGGGTGGACTGGTCGACCATGCAGGCACTCGGCGAGGAGACCCTCAGCGAGCGGCTGGCCGGCTGGCAGGAGCGTTATCCCGACGTGCCGGTGCGCCGGGTCGTCGTCGCCGACCGGCCCGCGCGTCAGCTCATCGAGCAATCCGAGTCCGCGCAACTCGTCGTCGTCGGCAGCCATGGCCGCGGCGGATTCGCGGGAATGCTGCTGGGTTCGGTCAGCACCGCGGTACTGCACGGGGTCCGGATGCCGGTGATCATCGCGCGCAGTTCCTAGCGGGCTCAGGGCAGCGGCGCGCTCCAACGCAGCACCGTGCCGCCGTCCGGCCCGGCGCCGACGCTGAACGCACCGCCGACGTCGGCGGCCCGACGCCGCAGATTCGTCAGCCCACTGGCGGTGACGTCGGCAGGCATGCCGCACCCGTCGTCGACCACCTCGATCTGCAACTCGTCCTCGACCCGCACCGTGACCGCCAGGGTCCGGGCGTCCGCGTGGCGCACTGCATTGCTGACCGCCTCGCGGACCACCGCTTCGGCATGGTCGGCCAACTCGGCCTCGACCACCGACAGCGGACCGATGTACTGCACCGTCGTTCGCGGGCCCGCACCGGCGAACGCACCGATGGCCTCATCGAGGCGCTGGCGGAGCCGGGTCGTCCCCACCGCACCGCCGTGCAGGTCGAAGATCGCCGTGCGGATCTCCTGGATCACGTCCTGCAACTCGTCGACGGCGTCCGTCAGTCGGTGCCGCACCTCGGCCGAGTGTGCACGCGGAATGGTGCCCTGCATCGTCAGCCCGAGTGCGAACAACCGCTGGATGACATGGTCGTGCAGGTCGCGGGCGATGCGGTCCCGGTCGGAAAGTACGTCGAGTTCGCGTAGGTGCCGCTGTGTGCTGGCCAGTTGCCAGGCCAGCGTGGCTTGATCGGCGAACGCCGCCATCATGTCGCGCTGCTCGTCGGTGAACCGGCGGGCGCCGCGGCGGCGCAGGATCACCAGCACGCCTGCCACGGTCTCGGTGGTGCGCAGCGGCAGCACCAAGGCCGGGCCGGCGTCCGGCATGACGTCGAGCCCGTCGTCGAGGGCGTCGAGGTGGCGGGCAGCACGCCCGGCGAAGGCGGCCCCGATCACCGTGCCGGTCACCGGGATCGGCTTGGCACGTCCGGCGGGGCCCGCTGCGCCTGCGGTCTCGACGATGACGAGTTCGGTGACCTTCGAGACCGGCAGCTCGCTGTCGGTCGGCACCGCGACCAGAACCGCGTCGGCCGCGGTCAATTCGAGCGCCTCGTCGGCGATCAGCCGGAACACCTGCGCTGGGTCGGCGCCGCCCAGCAGCTGGGTCCCGATGTCGCGGGTCGCCTCGATCCAGGACTGGCGCACCCGGGACTCCTCGTAGAGCCGGGCGTTCGAGATCGCGATACCCGCCGCGGCGGCCAGCGCCTCGACCAGAACCTCGTCGTCCTCGCTGAACGGCTGCCCGTCGGCCTTCTCGGTCAGATAGAGGTTGCCGAACACCTCGTCGCGGATGCGCACCGGCACACCCAGGAAGGTCCGCATCGGCGGGTGGTTCGGCGGAAAGCCGACCGAGGCCGGGTGCTGCAGGATGTTGTCGAGGCGAATGGGCTTGGGCTCGTCGATCAGATGGCCCAGTACGCCGCGGCCCGAGGGTAGCGGCCCGATCGTCGTGCGGGTCTGCGCGTCGATGCCGTCGTAGATGAACTCGACCAGCTCGTGGTCCTGGCCGCGCACGCCGAGCGCGCCGTAGCGCGCGTCGACCAGGTCGATCGCGGTCTCCACGATGGTTTTCAGGGTGACGTCGAGCTCGAGTCCGGAGGTCACCATCAGCATGGCTTCGACCAGGCCGTCGAGCCGGTCCCGGCCCCGCACGATCTGCTCCACCCGGTCCTGGACCTCGACGAGCAGCTCTCGGAGCCGCAGCTGGGACAGAGTGTCGCGCAGCGGCGGTGCAGCTGCGTGGTCCCCCTCCGAGCCGACGTGGTCGGTCACAGGAGCCATCGTGCCAGATAGTTACCGGCGGGTTCAGTCTTCGGCGTGATGGCCCTGGCCGAGCTTGGAGACGAACACCGCGGCCTGCGTGCGACGCTCCATTCCCAGCTTGGCCAGCAGCCGCGACACGTAGTTCTTGACGGTCTTCTCGGCCAGGAACATCCGGGCGGCGATCTGCTTGTTGGTCAGGCCCTCACCGAGCAGGCCGAGCAGCACCCGCTCCTGTTCGGTCAGCCCGGACAGTGGGTCGGAGCGCTCGGCCGCGCCGCGCAGTTTGGCCATCAGCGCCGCCGCCGCGCGGTTGTCCAGCAGCGACCGTCCGGCCCCGACGTCCTTGATCGCCTTGGCCAGCTCCATACCTTTGATGTCCTTGACCACGTATCCGCTGGCGCCGGCCAGGATGGCGTCGAGCATCGCCTCGTCGGAGGTGAAGGACGTCAGCATCAGGCAGCGCAGGTCGGGCATCTTGGAAAGCAGGTCGCGGCACAGTTCGATGCCGTTGCCGTCAGGCAGCCGCACGTCGAGCACCGCCACGTCGGGTCGCAGCGCCGGGATCTGGGCCAGCGCCTGCGCCACGGAACCGGCCTCGCCGATGACGTCCAGTTCAGGGTCGGCGCCGAGCAGGTCGATCAGACCACGGCGGACGACTTCGTGGTCGTCGACGAGAAACACCTTGACCATGGTGTGCCTTCCGGGTCGGCGCAGGGCGCGGCACGGATTCCGCACCCCTTACGGCAACGATATCCGCAGATAGGCCCGGATTGTCACAACAAGCGTTGCCGGTCGGCGACCAGTACTGAGCAATCGGTGTTGTGCAGGGCCGCCGAGCCCGTCGGTCCCAGCAGTTCCTCGATGCTCTCGGCGTTGCGGGCACCGACCACCACGAGCTGGATGTCGGGCCCGTGCTTGGCCAGGTAGTTCAGCACGCTGCCGTGCACGGCGACCGGTTTGACGTCCAGGTCGGGGTAGCGGTGCTTCCACCGGGTGATCCGCCGGTCCAGCTGGGCGCGCACCATCCGGTTGCCGTCGGCCACCGCGTGGGTGTCGTGGACATCGGTGTAGCGCGACTGCCACGAGCCGAGCACCCGCAACGAGGCGCCGCGCAGCCGTGCCTCTTCGACACCGCACGCCAGCACCGCCGCGCTGTCCGGTGTTTCGTCGAGGTCGACGACGATCCAGCCCGGTTTCGGTGGTGCGGCGCGGTCCGAGCCGCGGACGATGGCCACCGGGCAGTGCGCGGAGCTGACCAGGGAGACCGCGGTCGAACCGATCCGGTTGTGGTCGAAGTGTTTGATCCCGACCGCGCCCACGCAGATCATCGCCGCGGTCCGCGAGGCTTCGACCAGGGTGGCCGTCGGCTTGCCGCGCAGGATTTCGACCTCGATCTTGACCGGCCGCTCGGTCGCCTCGACGGCGTTGGCCGCGTGCTGGGTGGCTGATTCGGCGCCGGCAAGCAGCCGGGCGTCCTCGTCGGGGTCGGCATCGTGTGGGCTGATCGCAGCGATCAGGCGCAGCGGGATGTCACGGCTGAGTGCCTCGTCGACGGCCCACAGTGCGGCCCGCAGCGCTCCTCGCGATCCGTCGACGCCGACGACGACCGACGGGGCTGTGCTGGATTCGGGCATTTCTTGGGACTCCCCCCAGGGGTGGCACTTCTATTGTGCCGACGTTATCGCTGCCGCGTGGCCGCTCTGAGAGCAGAAAGTCCTCGGATTTCGCCTCGAACGTAACCTCACCCGCCGATCAGCCGCTGACCAGTTCGATGTCGACGGGGTGGTCGCTCTGCTCGAACAGCCGCTCGGTGTCCTCCCGGGTGCACGGCGCGGTACCGGGAGTGAGCAGGCTCGCGGCCCCGGCCGCGATGCCGAGCCGGATCGACTTGGTCAGCGGCCAGCCCCGGGTAAGCCCGACGGCCACGCCGGCCACCATCGCGTCACCGGCGCCGACACCGCTGCCCGCGGGCACCTCTACCGGGGCGAATCGTTGCCCGCCGTGGCGGGTCGCGAGCAGCGCGCCCTGGTCGCCGCGGGACACCAGCACATACTCGGCGCAACCCTGCTCGATCAGCCCGCGGGCCGCTGCCAGCTGGTCGGCCTCGTTGGCCAGTGGCGCCCCGACGCACTCCCGCAGCTCCCGCACGCTGGGCTTGAGCAGGAACACCCCGGATTTGACGTGGGTGAGCCCGCCGGAGGTGTCCAGGATGAACACCGCCCCGATGTCGGCGCACACATTGGCCACCTGTTGGTAGAAGTCGGGCGGCACCCCGGGTGGCAGGCTGCCGCTGGCCACGACGATCGACGCCGACGCCGCTGCGCGGCGCACCTGCAGCAGGCATTCGGTCTGCTCGGCCAGCGTCAGCTCCGGCCCCGGCAGAACGAACCGGTACTGCTTGTCGGTGGATCGCTCGTTGACGGTGATGCTCTCCCGGGTGGAGCCGCCGATCTTGATGCGGTGTACGGGCAGGCCCTCGGCGACCAGCAGCTTGTCGACCATCTCGCCGGCCGGTCCGCCCGCCGGGAAGATCGCGGTGGCCGATGCGCCGAGTACGTCGGCGACGTGGGCGACATTGATGCCACCCCCGCCCGGGTCGTAACGGGCGGCCGCGCAGCGCAGTTTGTCGGTCGAGTGCACCACGTCGGTACTGGTGGTGATGTCGAGCGCCGGGTTCATCGTCAAGGTGACGATGCGATGTCCGGTGACGGCAGGTTCGTTCAACGACAACCCTTTCGGTTTACAGACCGCTCGGATAGGTCTCCGGGGTTTCCCCGGCGATCCAGATGCTGGTCGGTTCGAGTGGTTCCAGTGCACGGGTGTGGTCGATGTGGATCATCGCGTCGAATTGGTCCGACGGGCGGACGTGGAAGTAGTGGCTCTGGCGTTCGGTCTGCGGCAGATAGATCACCCCGATCGCGCGGGCGAGGCGGACCGCGTCCAGCGCCGCCGCGGCGGGGGACCGGTCATGCATCGGCAGGACGAACGACGGCCGCCCGGCCCCATGCAGTAGTTCTTCGATGCTGCCGGCCAGCGCGGGGCGTACCACCTTGCGCTCGGCGATGCCACCCCAGTCGCTGGCAGCGGTGACCGTGCCGCTGTAGGTGGACAACCCGATCAGTCGGCAGTCCTTGCCGTAGTGTTCGCGGGCCAGTTGGCCCACGGTCAGCTGGCCGTCTGCGGAAACTTCGGTGGCGCGGGCGTCGCCGACATGAGAGTTGTGTGCCCACACCACGATCCGGGCCGGCTGTCCTGTGCTGTGCGCGTCGAGATGGGCCAGCAGCGCGTTGAGGGTCTGGCCCATGTGCTTGTCGCGCATGTTCCACGACGTGACCCGCCTGCTGAACATGCCGCGGTAGTAGGCCTCGGCATTGCGCACGGTCACGGCGTTCTGCTGGGCGTAGAACAGTTCGTCCTGCGCCAGCGGCCCGTCGGAACTGAGGTATTGCACGGTGTTTCGCTGGAGTTCCACCAACTGTTCGACGGCCTGCCGTTCGCAGCTCGGCCCTGCCCCGAAGGCCGCGGCGTAGCCGTAGGCCTGGCCGTCGTCACCCGAGGAGTGGTCGAAGCAGGCGTAGCGGCTCCTGGCACGCTGGGCAGCTTTCGGGTCGACGGTCTCGAGGTAGGCGATGACCTCCTGCATCGAACGGTGCAGGCTGTAGAGATCCAGCCCGTAGAAGCCGGTCTGGCGCCTGTCGTCGGCGGCGCAGCGGCCGTTGTGCCAGCGCAGCCATCCGACGAAGTCGCGCACCACGGTGTTGCGCCACATCCAGGCCGGGAAGCGCTGGAAACCCCGCAACGCCTCCTCGGGCGTCCGGTCCTCGCCCAGGCCGCGGACATAGCGGTTGACCCGGTAGGCATCCGGCCAATCTGCCTCGGCGGCAACAGCATTGAAGCCCTTCTCGGTGATCAGCCATTTGGTGATCTCGGCACGGGCTTCGTAGAACTCGTGGGTGCCGTGGGAACTCTCGCCGATCAGCACCACCCGGGCGTCACCGATCAGGTCGTCGAGCACGTCGGCAGGGGGAACACCGCCCGGTGCGTCGATCGCGGCATGGGCTACCAGCTCGGCCGGACTCGGCGCGGCCGGTGGCATCGCAACCCCCGCCGTGGGGCGCGACAGCAGGTCGCGGACCTCGTCGTCGGAGACCTGGGTGAAATCCCAGAACGACTCACCGACGGCCAGAAACGGTGTCGGCATCGATGCGCACACCACGTCCTCGACGATGCCGGCGAACTCCCGACAGGTGGACTCGGGTGCGGCGGGCACCGCGACGACGATCTCGGCGGGCTCGGATTCGCGCAACGCCTGCACCGCCGCCAGCATGCTCGACCCGGTCGCAAGACCGTCGTCGACGAGGATGACCGTCTTGCCGGTCACCGGCAGTGGTGGCCGGCCCTGCCGGTAGGCCGCTTCACGGCGGGCCAGCTCGCGGCCCTCGCGTTCGGCGATCTCGCGCAACTGCTCCGGGCTGACCTGCAGGCCCCGCAGCACGTCGTCATTGACGACCACGCGACCGCCGCTGGCCAGCGCTCCGACGGCGAACTCCTCGTGCCCTGGCGCGCCGAGCTTGCGCACAATGAACGCATCCAGCGGCGCGCCCAACGACCGGGCCACTTCGTAAGCAACCGGAACGCCGCCGCGGGCCAGACCGAGCACCACCACATCCGGACGGCCGCGGTAGGCGTGCAGCAATCCGGCCAGCACCTGCCCGGCCTCGTGCCGGTCTTTGAACACCCGGCGCGGTCGGTGGCGGCGGATTCCCGTGGACCGTGTCATATCGCCCCCTAGCTACCTCTCGATCCGACCACCTGCGATGACCTGCCGGTAGGGACCGAAGTCCTCGGTTGAGGGCCGCTCAGCCGCGGATCTCGAGCACGTCGGCCAGCGGACGGCGCGGTGTGGCGGGCGGTACCGAGGCGATCGAGGGCACCAGTCCCACCCGGATCAGCAGCTGCGGGTCGTAGCCGCCACCGATGAGGGCGCGGATGATGTTGCGGCTGGCCTCGAGTTCGGTCATGTGGCTCAGCGGGCACGTGGCCAACCCGGCCAGGGTGGCTTCCAAGAGGACATCGGAGAGCACCTCGCCGCAGCCCAGTGCGTCGCGGCGGGTGTCGCCGTATGTCGAGAGCACCAGGATGGTGGATTGGTCGTGGTCGACTTCGGGTCTGCGGTCGGGATGCTCGCCCGCCGGGAACACGCGGGCGATGTCGACGCGCTCCCGCTCGGACACCGACACCAGGCTGCTGTAGGGCACGCCGTCGGAGACCTCGTAAGGCGCTGTCCACCATTGCAATTCGGCGTGATAGGAGCTGTCGTAGCGACGCAGCGACTCGGTCAGCCGGGACGCCTCGGCCAGATCGGCGCGCGCCTGTGCGGGCAGGACGTGCAGCACCGCCTTGTCGGAATCGATCGTGCTGCGCAGCACCGGTTCGAACGCGGCCCAGTTCGGCGGCGGGGCGAACGGCAGTCGGTCGGTGTGGCGGTCGAGGATCGCGTCGGCCCGGGCCCGGTGCGCGTCGGTGACGAGTTCGGCTGCGGCAAAGGAGATGGTGGCCAGGTGGTCGAGGTCATTGGGGTTCGGGAACCGGTCGACCACGGCGATGGCACCGGCGGCCGCGGCAGCCACCCGCAGGTGGTCCAGGACCGCACCGCAGCTGATGATCGCCTCGCGGCCCGAGACATCGGTGGCATGCGGTATCCGGTGCGGCTCGACGAACAACCTGAGCTCGGGGCCCTCGGCCACCCAATGCCACGGTTGGCTGTTGTGCACCGAGGGCGCACGGCAGGCCAACTCCACCACGTTCGCCACTACCTGGGGATCGAGCGCTGATCTCGCCACGGCCAACACCGCCTTCTGTTCTCGTCTCAACGATAGGTCGCCGCGGTCCCCGCGAAAGGGGCCCTAAGTCACCGGTTTTGCGGGCCGAGCGGCGAGGGTCTTTGGACTCTGGGCGGATCGGGCCTGACGGGTGAGGATCGTGACATGGGATCGGTACCGACGAACTCCGCCGCACCTGCACCCTTCGACGGCGAGTTGCGCCCGCGGGTCGCCGAGACCCACACCGGTCTGGTCTTCCTGGTCGGCGACCGCGCCTACAAGGTCAAGAAGCCCGTCGCCACCGACTTTCTCGACTTCTCCACCCTGGACCGCCGCGAGACCGCCTGCGCGCGCGAGCTGGCCCTCAACAGCCGGCTGGCCCCGAACAGCTATCTGGGAATCGCCCATTTCGCCGCGCCGGGCGGCATGCCCGAGCCGGTCATCGTGATGCGCCGCCACCCCGACGAGACGCGGCTGGCCACCTTGGTGCGCAGCGGTCAACCCGTCACCGATGAGCTGACAGCGGTGGCGCTGGTGCTGTCCCGCTTCCACGACAGCGCCGCGCGGGGCCGCGACGTTGACGCCGAGTCCCGGGTGGATGCCGTCACTGCGCGCTGGCAGGAGAACCTCGGCGAGCTCGAACGCTACGCCGACGGGTTGGTGCCCGGGCTCGACCCGGATGCGGTGGCCGAAATCCGCCGACTGGCAATTGACTTCATCGCCGGACGCGCGGTGCTGTTCGCCAGCCGTATCGCAGCGCGGCGGATCGTCGACGGCCACGCCGACCTGCTCGCCGACGACATCTTCTGCCTCGACGGCGGCCCGGAACTGCTGGATTGCCTGGAGTTCGACGACCAGCTGCGCTTTGTCGACGCCATCGACGACGCCGCGTTCCTGGCGATGGACCTGGAGTTCCTGGGCCGGCCCGACCTCGGTGAACACTTCCTGCAGACCTATGCCCGCCTGGCCGACGACGACGCCCCCGCCGCGCTGCGTGACTTTTACATCGCCTACCGCGCGGTGGTGCGGGCCAAGGTGGATTGTGTACGCCACGGCCAGGGGGTGGCCGATGCGGCAGCCGACGCCGTCCGGCACCTCGAGATCGCCCGGGACCGGTTGCGGGCCGGTGCGGTCCGTCTGGTCATGGTCGGTGGCGGCCCGGGAACAGGCAAGACGACACTGGCCCGTGCGCTGGCCGAAAGCCTTGGCGCCCAAGTCGTCTCCACGGACGACGTGCGCGCTGAGCTGGTCCGCAGCGGTGAACTCACCGGCGAGCCGGGAACTCTCGACGAGGGTCTGTACACCCGTGCGAACGTCGACGCGGTCTACGAGGCAGTGCTGCGGCGTGCTCACCTGAGCCTGTGTGAGGGCCGCACCGTCATCGTCGACGGCACCTGGCTGGACCCGGCCCACCGCGACCGTGCTCGCCAGGTGGCACAGGAGGCGGCGGCTCGGCTGGTCGAGATCGCTTGTGTCGCATCACCGGAAGCCGCGACCAAGCGCATCCAGGACCGCACCGGGACGACCTCACAGGTGACCCCCGAGATCGCCACCGCGCTGGCCGAACGGGCCGACCAGACCTGGCCCGGAGCCCACCGAATCGACACCACCCGGCCGCTGGCCGAATCCGTCGCCGAGGCGCGCGAGGGCTGCCGCAACACCGTTTGAGAAGACCGATCACTGGAGGAACCCGATGCCGAGCCGTTACGTCGAAGACATTGCCGACCTGGGAATGCCCGACGCCGAGGTAGCCGGCGGCAAGGGCGCGAACATGGGGGAGATGGTGGCCGCGGGGCTGCCGGTGCCGCCCGGATTCGTGGTCCTGCGCGACAGCTACCTGGAATCGATGGCGGCCGCCGGGGTGGCCGACGATCTCAACACCGCCCACCGCGAGGCGATTCTGCGATCTGGTGATCCGACCACATTCGACGACCTGTGCCAGCGCATGCAGGCGCTGGTGCTCAAGGCGGGCATACCTGATGCGGTGCGGGACAGAATCCTGACCGCCTATCGCAAGATGGGCACGAATATCAATGTCGCCGTGCGGTCTTCGGCCACCGGCGAGGACGGCGCCGACGCGTCGTTCGCGGGGATGAACGCGACGTTCACCAACATCTCCGGTGAGCACGAGTTGATCGACGCCGTGCAGCGGTGCTGGGCATCACTGTTCGGCGCCCGGGTGGTCGCCTACCGCGCCAGCCGGGGCTTCTCCGCCGACCCGGCAATGGCGGTGGTCGTCCAGCAGATGATCGCCTCGGAGCGATCCGGGGTGGCATTCACCGCCGACCCCACCACCGATGCCACCGACCGGGTGGTCGTGGAGGGCGCTTTCGGGCAGGGCGAGGTGGTGGTTTCCGGCTCGGTCGAGCCCGACACCTACGTGGTGTCCAAGGAGACCGGTGAAATCCTCTCCCGCCGAATCGGTTACAAGCAGTTCAAGATCGTCCGCGGCGCTGACGGCACCGACCAGAACATCGACCTCAGTGAGGCGGAGGCGCAGGCTCAGGTCCTCAACGACGACGAGGTACGCACCATCGCCGACATCGCCGTCCGCAGCGAGCGGCACGCCGGTTGCCCGCAGGACACCGAGTGGGCCATCGCCGGCGGCAAGACCTGGATTGTTCAGACCCGCCCGATCACCACCCTGCATCGCGTCGGCAAGCCGGTCCCGGAGACCCACGAGGTGTTGCTGCAGGGCCTGCCCGCCGTCCCCGGCGAGGCATCCGGCATCGTGCGCGTGCTGGCCGACGTCAAGGACGGCGGCCGCCTGCAGGACGGTGAGGTGCTCGTCGCCCAGATGACCAACCCGGACTGGCTGCCCACGATGCGCCGCGCGTCGGCGTTGGTGACCGACACCGGCGGAATGACCTGCCACGCAGCCATCGTCGCCCGTGAACTCGGGGTGCCCTGCATCGTCGGCGCCCGCACCGCGACCCGGGACCTCAAGGACGGCACCGTGGTCACCGTCGACGGCACCCACGGCCGGGTGCTGGCCGGGCGGGCGGCGGTCGGCGGTGCGCAGACCGCGCCGGCGGCAGCACCGGCGCCGGCAGCTGCCGTCGAGGTCACCGCCACCAAGATCTACGTCAACGTGGCCATGCCGGACAAGGCCGAGCAGGCCGCCGAACTCGACGTCGACGGTGTCGGCCTGCTGCGCGCGGAGCTGATCCTCGAAGACGCACTGCAGAACCGGCATCCGCGCGACCTGATCGCGCACGGCGAGCAGGACAGCCTCGTCGATTCCCTGGCCACCGCCGTCGGCCGGATCGCCTCCGCGTTCGCACCGCGCCCGGTGGTCTACCGGGCGTCGGACTTCCGGACCAACGAGTTCCACAACCTCAAGGGCGGCGACCTCTACGAACCCGAAGAGCACAACCCGATGATCGGATACCGGGGCTGCTACCGCTACGTCAGCAACCCCGACCTGTTCGGTCTGGAACTTCAGGCACTGGCCCGGGTCCGGGAGCAGAATCCCAACCTGCACTTGATGATTCCGTTCGTCCGGACCAAGTGGGAACTGGAGCGCTGCCTCGAGTTGGTCGACGCCAGCCCGCTGGGCCGCCAGCGCGGCCTGCACCGCTGGGTGATGGCCGAGGTGCCCTCGGTGGTGTACTGGCTGCCCGAATACGTCGGTCTGGGTATCGACGGGGTGTCCATCGGCAGCAACGACCTGACCCAGCTGATGCTCGGTGTGGACCGCGATTCCGACCTGTGCGCCGAACTCTACGACGAATCCGACGGTGCCGTCCTGGACGCCATCGGTCAGATCATCACCACGGCCCGGCGGCTGGGTGTCACCGCGTCACTGTGCGGTCAGGCGCCGTCGAGCAGGCCCGACTTCGCCGAGCACCTTGTCCGCATGGGCATCACGTCGATCTCGGTCACTCCCGACGTGGCTGCGCGCACCCGGCGCAACGTGGCGGCAGCCGAGCGCAGGCTGTTGCTGGAATCGGCGAGGTCCGGCCGCGGCTAGTCAGGCGTTGGACAACAGCCGCAGGCCACCTTTGCCCTTGCGGCGGCCCCGGGTGTCGGCCAACCGGATCAGCCGATCGACGCCGCGCTCGAGGCCGCGGGCCAGCTCGTCGATGTCCGGGGCGGCGTCGAAATCGACGAGCAGCCCGAACGTCAGTTCGTCGGCATAGCTGAAGATGGCGATACCGGTGCGGAAGCCGGCCGCGATCGGCGGTATCGGCAATAGCCGAATCACCTTGTGGCCCATGACTGTCAGTGGGGTACGCGGGCCGGGCACGTTGGTCACCACCGTGACGACGGAGCGTTGCGGCAGCCGGGAGAGCAGCCGCACAGTCCATGCCGTCACCGGAAACGGCACCAGGTTGCTCGCCCACACCAGCAGGCTGCCAGCTTGGCGTTGGCCACTGGACTTGGCCGCCGTCAGGCGGGCGTGCACGGTACGCAGCCGCCGCAACGGATCGGCCATGTCGACGGGCAGCAGCGGCAACATCAGCGACACCCGGTTGTCGGAGACGTCCATCGCGTCGGCACCGCGCACCGACACCGGCACCAGGGTGCGCAGCGAATCCGCGCGCGGCTGTATTCCGCGCCGCAGCAGCGCAGTTCGATAGCTGTCGGCGACGGCCGCCAGTGCGACGTCGTTGATCGTGACCCCAAAGGTATGCGCGATCCGTTCGACGTCGTGGATGGACACGGTCGCCGAACCGTAGCGGCGCAGGTCGCCTACCGGACCGTTGAACGACGACCGCGACGCGGGCCGCAGCAGGCCGACGGCCAGCCCGGCGGTGCCCCCGGCTGCCCGCAGCGCGACCTTGCCGACGCTACGGCTCAGCGCGATCGAATCCTGGATCCAGTCAATCGGATTGAGGCTGGGCGCCGGCAGCGACGCCCGGCGGTCCGGATGCTGGGCGGCGCCGATGGAGCTGGCGAAGCTGGCCACACCGGTGTCGTCGCACAAGCCGATGAGCAGGTTAGACGCGGCGATCCCGTCGGCCAGCGCATGGTGCACCTTGACCAGCAGCGCCCAGCGGTTGCGCGCCAGTCCTTCGATCACCCAGCATTCCCACAGCGGACGATGCCGGTCGAGTCGTCGCTCCATGATCGTAGCGATCTCGGCGTGCAAGGCCGCGTCGTCACCCGGGGCCGGCAGCGCCGTGCGGCGCACGTGCCGGCTCAGGTCGAAGGTCGGGTCGTCCACCCACTCCGGTGCGGCCAGATCGAACGGGTGGGTCCGCAGCACCTGAGTGCTCCGCGGGTCGGCCAGGCATCGCGCCCCGATGGTGTCGAGCAGATCCGCGAAGTCCGGAACGGGCCCGGCCAGGATGGCGGCTCCCCCGATGGCCAGGCTGACGTGTTCGTCGGCGTCTTCCAGTTGCAGGAACCCCGCGTCCAGCGTCGTCAAGTGGTGCGTCATCGCCGGCCTTCCGTCTGCCCTCATCCCAGTCTGCGGCCCTCGGCCGGTCGCGGGCAGGGCCGGAAGTCCCTGCTCGGTGGGCTTATCGGCGCGGCGGGGCGAGGACCAGGCGCGTCATCCGGCGTGGCGCCGGTGCCGGTCGCGGTACTGACTCGGAGTCAAGCCGAACCATCGAAGGCAGGCTCTGGTCAACACGCTCTGATCGGCGTAGCCGAGCTGGCGGGCAACACCGCCGAGGGAGATGGTGGTGTCGCTGAGGTGCCGCGCGGCGGTCTCCCGCCGAAGCTGGTCGAGCACGTCGGCGAACGTCGTGCCCTCCGCCGCGAGTTGGCGTTGCAGCGTTTTGGGATGGACGTTGAAATGACGCGCCACCGCGGTTATCCGTGGCGTCCCGAGCGGAAGCATCGCGCGCAGGACATCGCTGACGGTCTGCACTGCGCTGAACGCGGGCTTGTCGGTGAGCATCGACAGGTAGCGCACAGCAGTGTCGTGAACGAGGGCGTCGGGACTTGTCGGGCGCATCAGGTCGGCCGAGGTGAACACGAACCCCGGCACCGGCTGGCCGAAGAGCACCCGGCAGCCGAAGAACCGTTCGTAATCCCTGGCCGGGGTCAACGGCGGGTGCGGGATGTGCACTGTGCGGGGGGAGAAGTCCTGGCCCATGACAGCCTGCAGGACGCGGAACGCGACGGTCAGCGAGCCTTCGATCGAGTGGTGCTGAGGATGCGCCGGATCCCGCACCACATTGACTGCCAGGAATTCCAGGTCAGCGTGCGGGCCCGGCATGAGGTCGAGGGAGATTCCGTTGCAGTGCGCCGCGGTGAACCTGCTCAGAACAGCGAGCCCGTCGGCCGCCGTGGTGGCCGACCGTGCCGCAACCACCAGTGGGCCGACGATCTCGGCAGCGTTGCGGTCCGCGAGCTGACGGCCGAAATCAGCGGTCTGGGTGGCAACCGCTGCGGACTCGATGGCGCCCACGACACCGGCCGCAGGCAACACCACGCCGGCGTCCCCGGCGTGGTCGGGCGAGATGCCGACGTCGCGCAGCAAGGACTCCGGATCGCCGCCGAGCTGACGGACGAGGCCCACGTACCCGGTCAGAGCCGCTCCCCGAATCACGTACATGTGGAGACAGTCAGCCGACGCCGTGGAGATGTCAAGGTATTAAGGCGCGATCGATTCTTACCGGCGACCGCGACATCGAACCGGCCCGCTCTGTTGACCTGCGGCGACTTTTTCTTGTCTTTGCGGGACAAACGGCACCTCCATACGTCGATTGCGCTGTCGCCGTGGCACTTTCGACTGCTAGCGTCGCCGCGATGAAGCCTGACCATGATGTGCTGATCGTCGGGGCCGGGTTTTCGGGGGTCGGCGCTGCCATCGCGCTCGACAAGGCGGGCCTGCGTGACTACCGGATCCTCGAGGCCGCCGACGGCGTGGGCGGCACCTGGTACTGGAACACCTATCCGGGCATTGCGGTGGACATCCCGTCGTTCTCGTATCAGTTCTCCTTCGAGCAGAGTTCCCAGTGGTCGCGCACCTACGCTCCGGGCCGCGAGCTGCGGGCCTACGCCGAGCACTGCGTCGACAAGTACGGGTTGCGTCCCAGGATTGCGTTCAACACCGTGGTGCGTGCCGCGACATTCGACGAGGACAACGACGTGTGGCGCGTCGAGACCGACTCCGGCGCGACCCTCACCAGCAGGTTCCTCATCAACGGCAGCGGAATCCTGACCACGCCCAATCTGCCCGATATCGACGGCGTCGACTCGTTCGCCGGGGTGACCATCCACACCGCGCGCTGGGATCACAGTCAGAATCTGGCGGGCAAACGGGTGGCGGTCATCGGAACCGGCGCATCAGCGGTGCAGCTGATCCCCGAAATCGCTCCCGTCGTCGACCAGCTCACCGTCTTTCAGCGCACCCCCATCTGGTGCTTCCCCAAAGCCGACCGACCGCTCACGGCCCGCCAGCGGTTGGCGATGCGGATACCCGGGGTGAAGTCGATCCAGCGGCTGATCAGTCAGGCCTACGTCGAACTGACCTTCCCGCTGGTGACGCATTACTTCACGGTCAATCCCACCGTCAAGCACATGGCGGAGGCGGGCAAGGCCTACCTGCGGCGCCAGGTCAAAGACCCGGCGGTCCGCGCTCAGCTCACGCCGAATTATGCCGTGGGCTGTAAGCGCCCGGCATTCCACAACACCTATCTGTCGACGTTCAACCGCGACAACGTCGAACTGGTCACCGAACCCATCGACAAGATCACCGGCTCGGCTGTCGTCACCGCCGACGGCCGCTGCCGTGACATCGACGTGTTGATCCTGGCCACCGGGTTCAAGGTCCTCGATCCTGACGAGTTGCCGACCTATCCCGTGACCGGCGTCGGCGGCCGGCCCCTCGCGCAGTTCTGGAACACCAGCCGGCTGCAGGCCTACGAGGGTGTCAGCATGCCGGGCTTCCCCAACTTCTTCACGGTTTTCGGGCCGTACGGCTTCGTCGGTTCGTCGTACTTCACGTTGATCGAAGCCCAGACCCACCACATCGTGCGGTGTTTGAAGCGTGCCCGGCGCATGCGGTCTACCCGCGTCGAGGTGACCGGGGAGGCCAATGACCGCTTCTTTGCCGAGATGCTGCGCAAGCGGCGCCGCCAGATCTTCTGGCAGGACAGCTGTCGGCTGTCCAACAGCTACTACTTCGACAAACACGGTGATGTCCCGCTGCGTCCCGCCAGCACCGTCGAGGTCTATTGGCGCAGCCGACGATTTCCGTTGAGCGACTACCAATTCAGCGCCTCGGCGCACCAACCAGAAGGAGTCCGATCATGACCGAGTCCGTCGCCGAGAGCGCACACCCTGTCGAGAAGGCGCGCACCGCGCGGCGTTGCGGCGGGGTACAGATGTGGTTGGGGGCCGGTGCTCTGACGCTCGGTGTCGGTGCTGCGCTGGCGAGCGGATCCGGAGTGGCGCATGCGGATACCGCCGGCGGCGACTCCCATTCGTCGTCGCCGAAGGCCACCGGGTCGACAGCGCGGGCCGGCGGGGCGCACGGCGCGGAGTCCGCACGGCACGGCAGTGTTCACGCGACCCCGGCTGCTGCATCGCAGCGCCGTCCGGCTTCTGCGGTCGGGAGTTCGACGGTATCGAATTCAACTAATGCGTTTGTGCCACATGCTTTTTCGGTGAGTAGCGGACCGGACGTGGCTGTCGCCCTGTTCGGGCACACGCTGATTCAGTCCGGCAGTGCCACGGCCGTCGCGGGCGACTGGAGTATCGCCATCGCGATCGGACCCAACAGCACCGCCTATGCGGTTGGTGGCATTTTCAATGTCGCGCTGGCCGCTGGCGGTAACAGCACCGCCGGTGCCGGTGGTAAGGACGGCCTCGGCAATGATGGAGTCGGTAACTTCGACCTCGCTGTCGACATCGGCAACAACACCGGCAGCCTCAACGGTGCCGCCGCCACTCTCGGCAACTTCAACACCGCCATCGACATCGGCGACAACAGTGGATTCCTGCTCGGCGCATTGGCTTTCACCGGAAACTTCAACACCGCCGTCAACTTCGGCAACAACACCGGTTCGGCCAGCGGAGCAGGAGCCTTCTACGGAAACGGCAATCTCGCGATCACGATCGGGAACAACACCAACAGCGGAACCTCCCAGCAGTTCGGCGGAGGAGCCCAAGCCGGCCAGGGCAACGGCAACGTCGCCGTCCAGCTGGGCAGCAACAATGGTGACGGTGCCGTCACGCCGTACGGATACGGGCCCATCGCAGGCGGGGCGAACGGAACATCGGGCAACCACAACTTCGCTGCCGTCGTGGGCAACAACGGCACCGCCATCGCGGGCATCGGTTTCGACCGCGCCACGGCCGTCGTCATCGGCAGTGGCCTCACGGCGCTGGCGAACTTCGCGGACAGCCTCGGGATTCTGTCCTGGGCAAAGCTGTTCTAGAAAAAAGCCCGGGCTGCCGAGGAGTCGGTGGCTCGGCAGCACGGGGCTGACTGGGATATCGACACCGGGACCGCGGGCGTTACCGGCGACGTCTCGGAGCCGGTCAGCGACGCAATCGGGGCGCCGGCCTAAGCCGACGCCCCGATTGTTCTAACTGTTAGCCCCTACTGGGGCAGTGTCGCTCCGGTTATGACGATGCTCCGGGAGCGCCGTGGGCACCGTTTGTGCCGTGGGCACCGGCAGTGCCGCTACTGCCGGTAGCGCCGGTGTTACCCGCCGTACCCGTGGTTCCGGTTGCTCCGGTTGCTCCGTTGCCGCCGGTGGCGCCATTGCTTCCAGCGGTGCCGGTGTGTCCGGTACGCCCGAGCAGACCGCCACCCCCGGGAGTGCCGGCTACTCCGCCGGTTCCGCCGGTTCCGCCGGTTCCGCCCGCGGCACCGGTTCCACCGGTTCCACCGGCACCGCCGGTGCCGCCTGCACCACCGGTACCTGCCGCGCCACCACTGGCGCCTGAACCACCGGTTCCGCCGGTACCTCCGACGCCGGTTCCACCAGCCCCGGTGCCGGATCCGCCGGCTCCGCCGACGCCTCCATTACCGCCTGCGACACCATTGCCGCCAGTGCCGCCTGCTGCGCCTGTACCGCCAGTGCCGCCGTTGCCGCCTGCCTGGCCGGTTCCGCCGGCCCCACCGGTGCCGCCGGTGCCGCCGTCACCCGCAGCGCCACCGCTACCGAGTAGTCCGCCGGTGCCGCCGTTACCGCCGGCGCCCGCGGTTCCGCCTGCGGTGCCGTTGCCGCCGACGTTGGTGGCGTTGGCGCCATTGGTTCCGGCTCCACCTGCGCTTCCGGTGCCGCCGGCTTGACCTCCTGCGCCGGTGCCGCCGTTGCCGCCGTTGCCGCCGTTGCCGCCGGTCGCGCCACCGCCAACACTGACTGCTGCCCCGCCGGCTCCGCCTGCCCCGCCATCGGTGTTGCCGGTTCCGCCGTTGCCGCCGTTGGCGCCGTTGCCGCCGATCGCCACGCCGCCGGCCGCTGTGGTCGCCGAGGTACCGCCTGCGCCACCTTCGCCACCGTTGGCGCCTGGTGTTCCGTTACCGCCCGCTGCTCCGTTACCGCCGGTCGCGACGAGCGCTGTGCCGGCGACTGCGCCGCCCGCCCCGCCCGCTCCGCCGTTGTTGCCATCGGTACCGGCCGTGCCGTTACCACCAGTGACGGTGTCGGTCGTCCCAGCCGTGCCGGGAATGCCTGCGGGGCCGCTCGGCGTCGGGTTCACACCGTCGAGCCCGGTCGTCCCGATCGTCGTGCCCGTCGACCCGGTTACGCCGTTCGCGGCTGTGCCCGAACCCGTTGTGCCCGCCGTACCTGCAGTACCGGCTCCGCCGGTCCCACCGTTGCCGCCCTGCCCGAACAGAGCCAATGCGCCGGCGTTGCCGCCGTTACCGCCCGCCGCGCCGGTCCCGCCGACTCCGCCGTCGCCACCACCGCCGATGAACAGCCCACCGTTACCGCCGTTGCCGCCGGCCAATCCGGCCGCTCCGGATCCTCCTAGACCGCCGAAACCGATCAGCAGCCCGGCATTACCGCCATTGACGCCTGAGCCAGCCGCACCATTGGTGCCGTTGGCGATGAAGATGTTGATGATCGGTATCTGCCCGACGAATCCGATGACGTTGTAGAGGGCTTGGTTCATGGCGGCGGGGCTGAGTGCCGCGACCGCCAGTGCGGTCGGCGTGGGTGTGACCAGGCCGACCGGCAGTGCGCTGGCGCTGTTGGCGGTCGAGCAGCCGGCCAACATCAGGCACTGCAGCGAGCTCGTCGACTCAAGACTCGACGATGGTGAGAGCGGCGGGGCGAGCGCAGGTGCTGCCTGCGCGGCACCGGCTCCGAAGGCCAACGCGACACCCGCGCCGGCCACAGCGATTCCAGTCGCGCACGGGTAGAGGTAATTTCTCATTTTTCTATTTCCTTTTCAAGGGGTTGCCAAAAAACTTGGCATCGATTTAGAGAGTGATGTGGAGAGACATCACTTGAATTCACGCCCGGATTTTTTCAAACGCGAAGCGTTGAGGGGCTGACCGCGGGCCGGCCGCAAAAATGGGAACGGGCCTCGAGTGTCACCCTGATGGCCGCGAAAGAACTCGCGGAAGCCGCTACCGGGCGTGTGCCGCCTGGTGCGAGGTCATGGCCGTGATCAGTTATAGGGGCGAGAATCGCCGCTGGGCCGCAGGCACAACGTGCCCGTTAAATCCTGGCTTTACGTAAACTGTCACTGGAGCCGTCCTACTTGATATTGCAATTTCCGACGGCAGCTGATCGATTTAATCAGTCAAAAATTGATACTCGAACCATAAGCTTGTTTGTTGGACTACGTCAACGAAATGCTGAGAATCTCATAATTAACGTCATATTTTGAATATGTGTGTTGCTCACGTCAGCGGCAATCGTTGACTAGCGACGCGTCGCCGGCTGCAGTTCGGAGTCTGAGAAGAACTCCAGCAGGTACTTACTCTCCTCGATATCGCCGATCGTGCGACGCGCTTTCTTGCGGGTGACCAGGATGCCGACCACGGCCACCACCCACACCACGTACTGCACGCACCACGCCAACCGGAACGACTCGAACGAGTAGCCGCCCGTCGCGCCGATGATCAGACCCATCGCCTGCATCACCAGCAGTGAGGCCAGGAAGCCGCCGACGTTGACCGCGCCCTGCGCGGTGCCCAGGGTGGGCTGGGGGTTGAAGGTGCGCGCAAAGTCGAAGCCGACCATTGAGCCCGGCCCGCCCACCGAGATCACCACGATCAGCACCACCAGCAGCCAGTGCGGGGTGGGGGTGGGCAATGTCAGCACGACGGTCCAGATCGCGGCGTTGGAGACGATGATGCCCAGCACCACCCACGAGCGACGGTGCGGCGCGCGGCCGGTGAAGATGCCGATGACGATCCCCGACACGATGGCTGATACCACCGAGATGATCAGTAACGTCCCGGCCGCGCTGCGGGAAAGTCCCTGTGCTGCAGTCAGATACGGCACCCCCCACATGAGGGCGAAGACCGTGACCGAGAACTGGGTGCCCATATGGGTGAAAAAGCCCAGCCGGGTTCCCGGCCGCATCCACACCGTTTTGACGCTGCCCAGGGTCTCGCGTAACCCGGTCACCTGCTTGGTGACCTCGACCCCGCTGGGTGCGTTGCGCACCAGCAGCAGGGTGAGCACCAGCGAGAACACGCCGAGCGCGGCCACCGAGCTGTACGCCGTCGTCCAGCCGGACCCGATCAGCAGCCCGAGGAACGGCACCGCCGACAGCACCTGCCCGAGCTGGCCGGACAAGCCCGTCAACTGAGTGACCAGGGGTATCTGGCGCGGCGGGAACCAGTACGGGACAAGACGCAGCACCGAGATGAACGTGAACGCGTCACCGAGGCCGACGACGGCCCGCGCGGCGATTGCGGTGGGCAGCGACTCGGTGAAGGCCAGCGTCAGTTGGCCGGCCACCATCAGGGCTGCACCCGACATGATCATCACCTTGGAACCGAAGCGGTCCAGTAAGAGGCCGGCGGGGATTTGCGCGCCGGCGTAGACGATGACCTGCAGTACGACGAACGTCGACAGGACGCCCGGGCTTGCCGAGAAGCGGTGGGCGGCGTCGAGGCCGGAGACGCCCATGGTGGTCCGGTCCAGGACGGCCACGACGTAGGCCAGCAGGCCCGTCGACCACACCACCCAGGCCCGCACTGAATCCCTCGTCTCTCGGTCGCTCGTGTCCGCCTACGTCCGCACCCATCATCGCGTGCCCATGCAAATCCATTCCTGCCGTGACCGGGGCATACACGGTTAGCAAGGGTGCGTCGCTATTGGCTGAAATCGCACATTCATGACAGTTTCACAGCTAGCGGCGTGGCATTTATGCAGATGAGGTGGTAGAAATATCTCGAAATGCTGTCCTGTCGAAACATCGCCTCTTCTTTGCTCTCATGACGGAGTATCGAATCGCCGACCTTGCGCGCGTGTCCGGAGTCACGTCGCGCAACATCCGCGCGTACCGGGAACGGGGTCTGCTGGACCCGCCGCGTAGGCAGGGCCGGGAGGCCTACTACGACGACCGCCATCTCGCTCAGCTCGAGGTGATCAATCAGCTCCTGGCCAAGGGATTCACCTCGGTGCACATCGCCACCTTCATCGACGGTATCCGGCAGGGACAGGATCTTTCGGAAGTCCTCGGGGTGCCGCCCGTGGCGCCCGCGGGTGAGGTCGCCCTCGATGCTTTCACCACCGCCGCCCAGCGTGCGGTGCGGTATGGACTGGGCCGGGTGGTCGACGGCCGGGTGGTGATCACCGACCCCGCGATCGCCCGCGCTCTGGCGACGGCTGACGACCCCGAGTATTGGCTGACGGTGATGACCGAGGTGCTTGACACCACCGGAGAGGTCATCGACGATCTGGCGCTGCGGACCGTCGCGGTGCTGCGCAGCGGTGCGGTCTCCGGTTCGGACCGCGACGGTATCGAGCACATCACCAAACGCGCCCTGCTCAGTCGTCTGCAGTCGACGTTCGACAAGCATGTGACGCAGCAAGTCGCGGAGTACGAAGCCTCCTAGCCGCTACACCCGCGTGGTGGCGGGGTCGCCGCCGAATCGTTGGGCCAGCCATACCGGGATCACCGCGATCAGGGTCAGCGCTGCCGCGACGACGTTGATCACCGGCGCCTGGTTGGGTCGGAACAGGTTGCCGAAGATCCAGATCGGCAGGGTCTGCACGGTGGGACCCGCGGTGAAGGTCGTCACCACGATCTCATCGAAGCTCAACGCGAAGGCCAGGATCGCGCCCGCCACCAGGGCGCCCCGCATCATGGGGAACGTCACGTACCGGAACGTCTGCCAGGTGGATGCACCGAGATCGGCCGAGGCGTTCTCCAGCCCGGTGCCCAGCCTCCGCAGCCGTGCCTGGGTGTTGTTGAACACGATGACGATGCAGAACGTCGCATGCCCGATGATCACCGTCGCCAGCCCCAGCATGACCCCCAGCACCGAGGTGAAGGTGGCATTCAGCGCGATACCAGTGACGATGCCGGGCAGCGTGATCGGCAGTACCACAAGGAAACTGATCGTCTGCCTGCCGAAGAAGCTGTACCGCTGCACCGCGAAGGCCGCCATCGTTCCCAGCACCAGCGCAATGGCCGTCGCGCACAGGCCGACCACCACCGAGTTGCCCAGTGAGTGCCACATGCCGCTGCTGGCCCAGGCGTCAGCCCACCATTTCACGGTGAACCCGGTGGGCGGGAAGGCGAACGTCTTCGAGGAGTTGAAGGCGTTGACCACCACCAGAACCAGTGGCGCGTAGAGGAACACCAGAACCATCCAGGTCCAGCCGCGCACCAAGCGGCGCATCGCACCCGAGAGCATCAGACGTTCTCCAATGCACCGGTTCGCCGCATGGCCAACAGGTAGAGCACGATCGCGGTCAGCGGGATCAACGACAACGCCGCGGCCAGCGGCTGATTGTTCGCGGTGACGAGCTGTCCGTAGATGATGTTGCCCAGCATCTGGGTCTTGCCGCCGACGATCGTGACGGCGATGTAGTCACCCATCGACAACGAGAACGTGAAGATCGATCCGGCGGCGATGCCGGGGAAGACCAACGGCGCCACAACCGTTCGCAGTGTCGTGGTGTCCGGGGCGCCGAGATCCGAGCTGGCGTCGATCAGCGCGTTCGGCACCCGTTCGAACGCGGCGAATACCGGGATCACCATGTAGGGCAACCACAGGTATGCCAGCGTCAGCGTCGTCGCGATGAGCCCGTAGCCCGGGGTGTAGCCCGCCGCCCAGTGCAGCGGACCCTCCGGGGACAGCAGCATCCGCCAGGCGTAGGCCTTGACCAGATAACTCGCCCACAACGGCGTGGTCACCGCGACCACCAGTGCCAGCCGAACCCGCGGCGAGGCCACCTTGGCCATGTAGAGCGCCAGCGGGACGGCGAGCACGATACAGATGACGGTGACGGTCAGCGCGATGCCGATCGTGCGCAGCGTGGCCGTGCGGAACACCGTGTCGGTGAGGACCCGGACGATGTTGTCACTGGTGTAGCTGCGCACCACCGCACCGGTGAAGGTGTCGGTGCTCCAGAAGGCTGAAAGAAGCAGTACCGCAAGCGAACCCAGGTACGCGACAACCAGCCACCCGAGGGGTGGGACGAGCAGGAAGGCGAGACGGATCCGTCGGCCCACCTCGTGGGTCAACCCTTGATCTGCTGCCACTTGTCGACCCACTCGCTGTAGGCCGTGCAGTTGTCGCCGCTGCCGTCCACGCACTGCTTCTGCGGGGTGGTCCAGTAGCTGATCTTCTCGGCATAGGCGGCGTCAGTGGCGTGATAGGTCTGGCAGAAGCTCTTGTCGCTGGTGAACTCGCAGGCCTTGGTCTGCGCCGGGGCCTCACCGAAGTATTCGGCGACCTGGGCGTTGATCTCCGGGGAGGTGATCCAGTCCATCCACTTGTACATGCAGGTCGGGTTCTTGGCCTTCGACGACACCATCCAGGTGTCCGACCAGCCGGTGGAGCCCTCCTTGGGCAGCACGGTGGCGATCTTGACCTTGTTGTCACTGGTGAGCATGTTGGCGATCACCTGCCAGCTGGTGCCGATCACCGAGGTGCCCGACTCGAAGGCCTGCACCGCCTTGGTGTAGTCCGACCAGTATTCCCCGATGTTGGCGTGCTGCTCCTTGAGCAGGTCCACCGCCGCGTTGAGCTGATCTTCGGTCAGCGAGTACGGATCCTTGATCCCCAGTTCGGGTTTCGTCTTCGACAGGTACAGCGCGGCGTCGGCGATGTAGATGGGGGAGTCGTAGGCGGTGAGCTTGCCCTTGTGCTCGGCGCCGGGGAACACCGCGGCCCACGAATCGGGGGCGTTCTTGACGACGTCGGTGTTATACATCAGGAGGTTGGCGCCCCAGCCGTGCGGAATGCCGTACATCTGGCCGTTCACGGCGTTCCACGGTTTGTCCTTGAGGAACGAGGAGATGGTGTCGTAGTTCGGCACCAACTTGGTGTTGACGGGCGCGACGTCGCCGGCGTAGATCAGCCGCAGCGTGGCGTCGCCCGAGGCGGACACGCCGTCGTACTGGCCGGTGCGCATCAGCTGCACCATCTCGTCGGAGGTGTTGCCGATCTTGATGTTGACCTTGCAGCCCGTCTTCTCCTCGAATGGGTGCACCCAGTCGACCTTGGGGTCGTTGGAGCCGTCCTCGGCGTACCCGGGCCAGGCGATGAGGTTCAGCTGACCTTCGCCGTTGCCCAGTGCCGCAAGCGGTTCCATCTTGGGCGGAGCGGTCGAACTGCCGCCACTGGAGTTCGTCGAACTCGAACAGCCGGCAACGAGTGCCGCACAGGCGGCCAGGACGACGCCGATGCGGCGGGTGGTGGTTCTCATGCGGGCTCCTTGTTGGTGCTGATCGGACTACGTGGATTGATCGGACAGGGCTCGCACGGCGCTGTCGGGCCAGGCCAGTACGACCTGGGCGCCGTGGTTGATGTCGGTGGACGCATCCGCGGACAGCAGCGTCGCCGTCAGCCGTGCGCCCGAGGCGTCGGCGGCCACCCGGGTGATCGGGCCTGCGTAGACCACCTCGGCGACTTCGGCTGGGGCGCTGCGCATTCCGGCCGGAACCGCGTCGTCGGGTTGCAGGAGCAGGATGCGTTCGGGGCGGATGGCGAAGGTGCCGGGCCGGCCCAGCAGGGACTGTGCGGCGTCGCCGGTGAAGACATTGGAGGTGCCGACGAAGTCGGCGACGAACCTGTTGGCCGGATTCTCGTAGACCTCGCGGGCGGCGCCGATCTGCTCGATGCGGCCGTTGTTGAACACCGCCAGCCGGTCGCACAGTGTCAGGGCTTCGTCCTGGTCGTGGGTGACGATGACGAACGTGATCCCGACCTCGCGCTGAATTGCCTTGAGCTCCACCTGCATCTGCTCGCGCAGCTTGAGGTCCAGCGCGCCGAGTGGCTCGTCGAGCAGGAGCACCTTGGGCCGGCCGACGAGTGCGCGGGCCAGTGCCACGCGCTGCTGCTGGCCGCCCGACAGCTGGGCGGGCTTGCGATCGCCATAACCGGACAGCCGCACCATCTCCAGGGCGGCGCCGGTGCGATCGCGGCGTTCCGTCTTGTTGACGCCCTTGACCTTCAGCCCGTACTCGACGTTCTGCGCCACCGTCATGTGCGGGAACAACGCATAGTCCTGGAAGACGGTGTTGGTGTCGCGCTTGGCCGGTGGCAGCGCGGTCACGTCGACTCCGCCGAGGTGGATGCTGCCGGCGGTGGGCTGCTCGAAGCCGGCGATCATGCGTAGCACCGTGGTCTTGCCGGACCCTGACGGGCCCAGGATCGCGAACAGTTCGCCGTCACCGACGCTCAGGTCGGCGCCTTCGACGGCGGTGACGTCGCCGAAAACCTTCCGCACCCCACGCAACTCGATCTGTGGAGGGGCAGATGGCATGCACGGATCGTACGGATTGCGTTGTCGGATCGCAGCCCCATCGCGGTTTTCGCCGGTGGTTGCAGTGCTCGGCCACCGATACCGCGAAGTGCTTCACATGTGTCGTAGTCTTGGCCCCGTGTTCGTGTCGCGCCGCGACGTGCTGAAACTGGCCGCCGCAACTCCAGCCGCGCTCGGTCTCGGGGCGCTGGCGTCGGCGCTCACCGCTCCGGCGGCGGCTGCCGAACCGCTGGGGGTGCTGCTCGACTACGCCGCGGGTGTCATCAGCGCCAGCGATCTGAAAGCCTCCGGTGCGTTGGGGGCGATCCGCTACGTCTCCGATCGCAGGCCCGGTGGTGACTGGATGCTGGGCAAGCCGATCCAGCTGGCCGAGGCCCGCGACCTCTACCAGGCGGGTCTGAAGATCGTGTCGAACTATCAGTACGGCAAGCAGGACACCGCGGATTGGCTCGGCGGCGAGCAGGCGGGCATCACCCACGCCAAGCGGGGCTGGGAGCTGCACACCGCGGCCGGCGGGCCGGTGGGTGCCCCGATCTACGTCTCCATCGACGACGACCCCACCCTGGATCAGTACAAGGAGCAGGTCGCGCCTTATCTGCGGGCCTGGGAGTCGGTGCTGGGCCACCAGCGCGTCGGCATCTACGGGAACTCCAAGATCATCGACTGGGCGCTCCAGGACGGCATCGGCTCGTGGTTCTGGCAGCACAACTGGGGCTCGCCGGCGGGCTACACCCACCCGGCCGCGCATCTGCACCAGGTCGAGATCGACAGCCGCAAGGTCGCCGGCATCGGGGTTGACGTCAACTCTGTGTTGAAGCCCAGTTTCGGGCAGTGGGACTGACAAATTCGGACAAACTTACCGACCGGTAAGGATTTGCCAGCAAACATCACAACGCCATTTTGGTGAACGATCGTGGACTGAATGACCGAGCAAGTGCTTGGCCGAGCGTCGGCGCGCGCCGCGGCTGACAGGAAATTCTTACATAACGATTCGATAACAATCGTGCCTTGATCAGGGAAGTTGTTCCTACTCCACCGTAACCACCCGCTTGCAGGACGTTTGTCCCGGTTCGTCTCGGTGGCACTTCGGCCCCGCGTTACCGACCATGTGGTTACCCGTGCGTAGAACTCATCAGTAACCAACTTCGGCGCAAAAATGGACCCCGTTCTTATGCCACTCTTAGTACATCCGGTATGTCCGCAGACCCCGCTCTGCGTAGGGCGGGGGAGCACGCCGGACACCGTGATTCGACGGGGAATCGCCAAGACAACACCTTCGCAGGGCAGCGCAGGTCCCAGACGCCGACATACGAAACGCAGCGCGAGACGCGACGACGAGCACCGAGGAGATCAGACAAGGTGACGATCCACGAACACGACAGGTTGTCCACGGGTGACGGATCACGACGCGGCGAGGCCAAGCAGACTCCCACCCACGCACTGGTCGACCGGCTCAGCGCCGGCGAGCCCTATGCCGTCGCGTTCGGTGGCCAGGGTGCCGCCTGGCTGGACACCCTCGAAGAGCTGGTGACCTCGGCCGGTATCGAATCCGAGCTGGCCACGCTTGCCGGTGAGGCTGAGCTGCTGCTGGAGCCGGTGGCCAGGGAATTGGTGGTCGTCCGCCCGATCGGCTTCGAGCCGCTGCGCTGGGTGCGCGCGCTGGCCGCCGAGGAGCCCGTGCCGTCGGCCAAGCAGCTGACCTCGGCCGCGGTCTCGGTGCCGGGCGTGCTGCTGACCCAGATCGCCGCTGTGCGCGCACTGGCCCGCCAGGGCATGGACCTGACCGCAACCCCACCGGTCGCGGTGGCCGGCCACTCACAAGGTGTTCTGGCCGTCGAAGCCCTCAAGGCTGCCGGCGCCAAGGACGTCCAGCTGCTGGCGCTGGCCCAGCTGATCGGCGCCGCCGGCACGCTGGTGGCCCGCCGCCGCGGCATTTCGGTCCTCGGCGACCGCCCGCCGATGGTGTCGGTCACCAATGCCGAGCCCGAACGCATCTACGAACTGCTCGAAGAGTTTGCTCAGGATGTCCGCACCGTGCTGCCTCCGGTGCTGTCGATCCGCAACGGCCGGCGCTCGGTCGTCATCACCGGGACGCCCGAACAGCTGTCCCGTTTCGAGCTGTACTGCGAACAGATCGCCGAGGCCGAAGCGGCCGAACGTAAGAACAAGGTGCGCGGCGGGGCGGTCTTCTCACCCGTGTTCGACCCGGTTGCGGTCGAGGTCGGCTTCCACACCCCGCGGCTGGCCGACGGCATCGACATCGTCGGCCGCTGGGCGCAGGCCGTCGGCCTGGACGTCGACCTGGCCCGCGCCATGACCGAGGCGATCCTGGTCCAGCAGGTGGACTGGGTCGACGAGGTCGGCGCCCTGCACGACGCCGGCGCCCGCTGGATTCTCGACCTGGGACCCGGCGACATCCTCACCCGGCTGACCGCCCCGGTGATCCGCGGCCTGGGCATCGGAATCGTGCCCGCCGCCACCCGTGGCGGCCAGCGCAACCTGTTTACCGTCGGCGCCGTGCCCGAGGTGGCCCGGCCGTGGTCGAGCTACGCCCCATCGGTGATCAGCCTGCCCGACGGCTCGGTCAAGCTCGCCACGAAGTTCACCCGCCTCACCGGGCGCTCACCGATCCTGCTCGCCGGAATGACGCCGACGACCGTCGACGCCAAGATCGTCGCCGCGGCCGCCAACGCCGGGCACTGGGCCGAGCTGGCCGGCGGCGGCCAGGTCACCGAACCAATCTTCGAGCGTCGTGTCGACGAGCTCACCGAGCTGCTCGAGCCGGGCCGCGCCGTGCAGTTCAACGCGCTGTTCCTCGACCCCTACCTGTGGAAGCTGCAGGTCGGCGGAAAGCGGCTGCTGCAGAAGGCGCGTCAGTCCGGCGCGCCGTTCGACGGCCTGGTGATCAGCGCCGGCATCCCCGAACTCGACGAGGCCGTGGAGCTGATCGAGGAACTCAACGACGCCGGCCTGACCCACATCTGCTTCAAGCCCGGCACCGTCGAGCAGATCCGCTCGGTCATCCGGATCGCCGCCGAGGTGCCCACCCGGCCCGTCATCGTCCACATCGAGGGCGGCCGCGCCGGTGGCCACCACTCCTGGGAGGACCTCGACGACCTGCTGCTGAGCACCTATTCGGAGCTGCGCGGCCGCTCGAACATCACCGTCTGCGTCGGCGGCGGCATCGGCACCCCGGAGCGGGCTGCCGAATACCTGTCCGGCAAGTGGTCGGAGACCTACGGCTACCCGCTGATGCCGGTCGACGGCATCCTGGTCGGCACCGCGGCGATGGCGTGCCTGGAGGCCACCACGTCGCCGTCGGTCAAGCAGCTGCTGGTCGACACGGTGGGCACCGACGAGTGGGTGGGCGCCGGAAAAGCCTTGAACGGCATGGCATCCGGGCGCAGTCAGCTCGGTGCCGACATCCACGAGATCGACAACGCCGCCTCGCGCTGCGGCCGGCTGCTCGACGAGGTCGCCGGTGACGCCGACGCCGTCGCCGAGCGCCGCGACGAGATCATCGCCGCGATGGCGCCGACGGCCAAACCGTACTTCGGTGACGTCGCCGACATGACCTACGCGCAGTGGCTGGCCCGCTACGTCGAGCTCGCCATCGGTGACGGCGACTCCACCGCCGACACCAAGACCGAGGACTCGCCGTGGCTCGACGGCACCTGGCGCGACCGGTTCGCCGAGATGCTGCAGCGCGCCGAGGCGCGCCTGAACGTCGCCGACAGCGGCCCGATCCCGACGCTGTTCGACGACACGGCACTGCTGGAGAACCCCGACGCGGCCATCGCGGCGCTGACCGAGGCCTACCCGGACGCCGAGACCGTGCTGCTGCACCCGGCCGACGTGCCGTTCTTCGTCCAGCTGTGCAAGACCCCCGGCAAGCCGGTCAACTTCGTTCCGGTGATCGACAAGGACGTGCGCCGCTGGTGGCGCAGTGACTCGCTGTGGCAGGCCCACGACGCCCGCTACACCGCCGATCAGGTGTGCGTCATCCCCGGCACCGAGGCCGTCGCGGGCATCACCCGCGTCGACGAGCCGGTCGGTGACCTGCTCGACCGCTTCGAGAAGGCCGCCGTCGACCAGGTGCTGGCCGCCGGTGCCCGCCCGGAGCCGGTCGCCTCACGCCTGCAGGTCCGCACCGACGCCGCCGGTCCGCTGGCCATCGTGCTCGACGCGCCCGACGTGCTGTGGGCCGGCCGTATCGCGACCAACCCGGTGCATCGGATCGCGCCGCCGTCGGCGTGGCTGGTGCACGATAATCGGCCGGAGGGCAGGAGCGCAGCGACCCGGGAATTCACCAGCGCGACAAACCATTCCACCGGTGCGCGCCTGGAGGTCACCGCGTCCGACCGGGTGGTGCTGAGCGTGCCGCTGTCGGGCACCTGGATCGACATCGCCTACACGCTGCCGGCCACCGTCGTCGACGGCGGAGCCCCGGTGGTGCGCACCGAGGACGCCGCCGCCGCGATGCGTGCCGTGCTGGCCATCGCCGCCGGAGTCGACGGACCCGACGCCCTGCCCCCGGTGGTCAACGGGTCCACCACGGTCACCGTCGAGTGGGATCCCGAGCGCGTCGCCGACCACACCGGTGTCACCGCCACCTTCGGTTCGCCGCTGGCACCGACGCTGTCGATCGTTCCCGACGCACTCGTCGGGCGCTGCTGGCCCGCGGTGTTCGCCGCGATCGGCAGCGCGGCCACCGACACCGGGTTCCCGGTCGTCGAGGGCCTGCTGAGCCTGGTGCACCTCGACCACGCCGCGCAGCTGCTCAAGCCGCTGCCCACGGACAAGACCCAATTGACCGTCACCGCAACGGCTTCGGTGGCCACCGACACCGAGGTCGGCCGCGTCGTGCCGGTCACCGTCAACGTCACCGATGCCAACGGGCTCATCCTGGCCGTCCTCGAGGAGCGCTTCGCGATCCGCGGGCGCACTGGTGCGGCCGAGTTGACCGACCCGGTTCGGGCCGGGGGAGCGGTGTCGGAGAACGCCACCGACACCCCGCGCCGCCGCCGCCGTGACGTCGCCATCCCGGCGCCGGTCGACATGCGTCCGTTCGCTGTCGTCTCCGGCGATCACAACCCGATCCACACCGACCAGGCGGCCGCGCTGCTGGCCGGACTGGAATCGCCGATCGTGCACGGAATGTGGCTGTCGGCCGCGGCCCAGCACGTCGTCACCGCCACCGACGGCAAGCCGGTCCCGCCGGCCAAGCTGATCGGCTGGACCGCCCGCTTCCTGGGCATGGTCAAGCCGGGCGACGAGATCGACTTCCGGGTCGACCGCGTCGGAATCGACTTGGGCGCAGAGGTTTTGGAGGTCTCAGCCAAGGTTGGCACCGATCTGGTGATGAGCGCGACGGCTCGGCTGGCCGCGCCGAAGACGGTCTACGCCTTCCCCGGCCAGGGCATTCAGCACAAGGGCATGGGCATGGAGGTCCGTGCCAAGTCCAAGGCCGCCCGCAAGGTGTGGGACAGCGCCGACAAGTTCACCCGCGAAACGCTGGGCTTCTCGGTGCTGCACGTGGTGCGCGACAACCCGACCAGCCTGATCGCCTCCGGTGTGCACTACCAGCATCCCGAAGGTGTGCTGTACCTGACGCAGTTCACCCAGGTCGCGATGGCCACCGTCGCCGCCGCGCAGGTCGCCGAGATGCGCGAGCAGGGTGCCTTCGTCGAGGGCGCGATCGCCTGCGGTCACTCCGTCGGCGAGTACACCGCCCTGGCGTGCGTGTCGGGCGTCTATCCGCTCGAGGCGCTGCTGGAGGTGGTGTTCCACCGCGGCAGCAAGATGCACGACATCGTCCCGCGTGACGAGATGGGCCGCTCGGACTACCGGCTGGCCGCCATCCGGCCGTCCCAGATCGACCTCGACGATGCACTCGTCAACGACTTCGTCGCCGAAATCGCCGAGCGCACAGGTGAATTCCTGCAGATCGTCAACTTCAACCTGCGCGGCTCGCAGTACGCGATCGCGGGGACGGTGCGAGGTCTGGAGGCACTCGAGGAGGAGGTCGAGCGGCGCCGCGAGATCACCGGCGGCAAGCGCTCGTTCATCCTGGTGCCCGGTATCGACGTGCCGTTCCACTCCAGCGTGCTGCGCGTCGGCGTCGACGACTTCCGTCGCTCGCTGGAGCGGGTCATGCCGCGCGACGCCGACCCCAACCTGCTGATCGGCCGCTACATCCCGAACCTGGTGCCGCGGCCGTTCACCCTGGACCGCGACTTCGTCCAGGAGATCCGCGACCTGGTGCCCGCCGAGCCGCTCGACGAGGTGCTCGCCGACTACGACACCTGGCGCAACGAGAAGCCGCGCGAACTGTGCCGCAAGATCGTCATCGAGTTGCTGGCCTGGCAATTCGCCAGCCCGGTGCGCTGGATCGAAACCCAGGACCTGCTCTTCATCGAGGAGGCCGCGGGCGGTCTGGGCGTGGAGCGGTTCGTCGAGGTCGGCGTGAAGTCGGCACCGACCGTCGCGGGCCTGGCGAGCAACACCCTGAAGTTGCCCGAATACGCCCACAGCACAGTCGAAGTGCTCAACACCGAGCGCGACGCGCAGGTGCTGTTCGCCACCGACACCGATCCGGAACCGGAGGAAGACCTTGCCGCCCCGGCGGAGCCGGTGGCGGCTGAACCCACAGCGGCCGCCGCACCCGCGCCTGCCGCGGCACCGGCCGCGCCCGCTGGCGCTCCGCGCCCCGACGACATCGCCTTCGACGCCGGCGACGCGACCTTGGCGCTGATCGCGTTGAGCGCCAAGATGCGCATCGACCAGATCGAGCCGCTGGACTCCATCGAGTCGATCACCGACGGTGCGTCTTCGCGGCGCAACCAGCTGCTCGTCGACCTGGGCTCCGAGCTCAACCTCGGCGCCATCGACGGTGCCGCCGAGGCGGACCTGTCGTCGCTGAAGGGTCAGGTCACCAAGCTGGCGCGCACCTACAAGCCGTTCGGCCCGGTGCTCTCCGACGCCATCAACGACCAGCTGCGCACCGTGCTCGGCCCGTCCGGCAAGCGGCCGGCGGCCATCGCCGAACGCGTCAAGAAGACCTGGGAGCTCGGCGACGGCTGGGCCAAGCACGTCACCGTCGAACTCGCCCTGGGCACCCGTGAGGGCAGCAGTGTGCGCGGCGGCGCGCTCGGCGGCCTACACGAAGGCGCGCTGGCCGACGCCGGTGCGGTCGACAAGGCCATTGACACCGCGGTCACCGCGGTGGCCGGGCGCAAGGGCGTTGCGGTTTCGCTGCCGTCGGCCGGCGGTGCCGCCGGTGGTGTGGTCGACTCGGCCGCGCTCGGCGAGTTCGCCGAAAAGGTCACCGGCCGAGACGGTGTGCTGGCCTCGGCTGCCCGCATGGTGCTCGGTCAGCTCGGCCTGGACACCCCGGTCACGGTGCCGTCCGCGGCCACCGACGCTGAGCTGATCGACCTGGTGACCACCGAGCTCGGCTCGGATTGGCCCCGGCTCGTCGCCCCGGCGTTCGACGGCAAGAAGGCGGTGCTGCTCGACGACCGCTGGGCCAGCGCGCGTGAGGATCTGGTCAAGCTCTGGCTGGCCGACGAGGGCGATATCGACGCCGACTGGGCGCAGCTCTCCGAGCGGTTCGAGGGTGCCGGCCACGTGGTCGCGACCCAGGCCAGCTGGTGGCAGGGCAGGGCCCTGGCCGCCGGGCGGACCATTCACGCCTCGCTGTACGGGCGTATCGCCGCGGGTGCGGAGAGCCCCGACAAGGGCCGCTACAGCGACGAGATCGCCGTAGTCACAGGCGCTTCCAAGGGATCGATCGCCGCGTCGGTGGTCGCCCAGCTGCTCGACGGTGGAGCCACGGTGGTGGCCACCACGTCCAGGCTCGACGACGACCGGCTGGACTTCTACAAGAATCTCTACCGCGACCACGCCCGCTACAGGGCGGCGCTGTGGATCGTGCCCGCCAACATGGCGTCCTACGCCGACATCGACGCGCTGGTGTCGTGGGTCGGCAGTGAGCAGACCGAAAGCCTTGGGCCGCAGTCGATTCACCTCAAGGACGCCCAGACCCCGACGCTGCTGTTCCCGTTCGCCGCACCGCGGGTGGCCGGGGACATGTCCGAGGCCGGCTCGCGCTCGGAGATGGAGATGAAGGTTCTGCTGTGGGCCGTCGAGCGGCTCATCGGCGGGCTGTCGTCCATCGGCGCCGAGCGCGACATCGCCAGCCGCCTGCACGTCGTGCTGCCCGGTTCCCCCAACCGCGGCATGTTCGGCGGGGACGGCGCCTACGGCGAGTCCAAGTCCGCGCTGGACGCGGTGGTCAACCGGTGGAACGCCGAATCGTCCTGGGCGCAGCGGGTCAGCTTCGCTCATGCGCTGATCGGCTGGACCAAGGGCACCGGCCTGATGGGCCACAACGACGCCATCGTCGACGCGGTCGAGGAAGCCGGGGTGACCACCTACACCACCGCCGAGATGGCCGCGATGCTGCTCGACCTGTGCTCGGTGGACGCCAAGGTCGCGGCGGCCAACTCGCCGCTGAAGGTCGATCTGACCGGTGGTCTCGGCGACGTTCAGCTCGACATGGCCGAGCTGGCCGCCAAGGCGCGCGAGGAGATGAGCGCCGAGGCTGCCGAGGCCGACGACGAACCGGCGGCCGGCACCATCGCGGCCCTGCCGTCGCCGCCGCGCGGCCTGAAGGCGACCACTCCGCCGCAGTGGGCCGACATCGACGTCGACCCGGCCGATCTGGTGGTCATCGTCGGCGGTGCCGAACTCGGCCCGTACGGCTCGTCGCGGACCCGCTTCGAGATGGAGGTCGACAACGAACTATCGGCCGCCGGTGTCCTCGAGCTGGCCTGGACCACCGGGCTGATCAAGTGGGAGGACGACCCCAAGCCGGGTTGGTACGACGTCGCCTCCGGTGACCTGGTCGACGAGGCCGAACTGGTGGATCGCTATCACGACACCGTCGTGGAGCGTTGCGGCATCCGGGAATTCGTCGACGACGGCGCCATCGGAGCCGACCATTCCCCGCCGCTGCTGGTCAGTGTCTTCCTGGACAAGGACTTCAGCTTCGTGGTGGCCAACGAGGCCGAGGCGCGGGCCTTCGAGCAGGCCGACCCCGAGCACACGGTGGTGCGTCCGGTTCCGGATTCCGGCGACTGGCAGGTGATCCGCAAGGCGGGCACCGAGATCCGGGTGCCCCGCAAGGCGAAGCTGTCACGCACCGTGGGCGGTCAGATCCCCACCGGGTTCGACCCGACGGTCTGGGGCATCGGCGCCGACATGGTCAGCTCCGCGGACCGGGTGGCGCTGTGGAACATCGTGGCCACCGTCGATGCGTTCTTGTCGTCGGGCTTCACCCCGACCGAGCTGATGCGCTGGGTGCACCCCAGCCTGGTGGCCAGCACGCAGGGCACCGGTATCGGCGGCCTCACCAGCATGCAGACCATGTTCCACGGCAACCTGCTGGGCACCGCCAAGCCGAACGACATCCTGCAGGAAGTGCTGCCGAATGTTGTTGCAGCCCATGTGATGCAGTCCTATGTAGGCGGCTACGGCGCGATGGTCCACCCGGTGGGCGCGTGCGCCACCGCGGCGGTGTCGGTCGAGGAGGGTGTCGACAAGATCCGGCTCGGCAAGGCCGAACTGGTGGTCGCCGGCGGCTTCGACGACATGACCTCGGACGCCATTACCGGCTTCGGTGACATGTCGGCCACCGCCGACACGGAGATGATGCGCGCCAAGGGCATCAGCGACTCCAAGATCTCCCGCGCCAACGACCGTCGTCGGCTCGGGTTCCTCGAGGCTCAGGGTGGTGGCACCCTGCTGCTGGCCCGCGGTGACCTGGCGCTGAAGATGGGTCTTCCGGTGCTGGCCGTGGTGGGTTACGCGCAGAGCTTCGGCGACGGCGTGCATACCTCCATCCCGGCTCCGGGACTCGGCGCGCTGGGTGCCGGTCGTGGCGGCAAGGACTCGGTGCTGGCCCGCTCGCTGGCCAAGCTCGGCGTCGGGGCCGACGACATCGCGGTGATCTCCAAGCACGACACCTCGACGCTGGCCAACGATCCCAACGAGACCGAGCTGCACGAGCGGCTGGCCGACTCGATGGGCCGCTCCGCCGGTGCGCCGCTGTTCATCGTGTCGCAGAAGACGCTGACCGGCCACGCCAAGGGCGGTGCCGCGGTCTTCCAGATGATGGGCCTGTGCCAGGTGTTGCGGGAGGGCGTCATCCCGCCCAACCGCAGCCTGGACTGCGTCGACGACGAGCTGGCCACCTCCGGGCACTTCGTGTGGGCACGCGAGACCCTGCGTCTGGGCGACAAGTTCCCGCTGAAGGCGGGTCTGGTCACCAGCCTGGGCTTCGGCCACGTGTCGGGTCTGATCGCGCTGGTGCACCCGCAGGCGTTCCTGGCCTCGCTGTCCGAGCAGGATCGGGACGACTACCTCGCCCGGGCCCAGCAGCGTGTGCTGGCCGGGCAGCGGCGGCTGGCCTCGGCCATTGCCGGTGGGCGGCCGATGTACGAGAAGCCCGCGGATCGCCGGTTCGACCATGATCTGCCGGAGAAGCGCCAGGAGGCCGCGATGCTGCTCGACCCGGCCTCGCGCCTCGGCGATGACGATATTTACGTGCGGTAGGGTCTGTCGGCGTGGCGATAGTCGGCGTGGGTATCGATGTGGTGTCCATCCCGGAATTCGCCGAGCAGGTCGACCAGCCGGGCACGGTGTTCGCCGAGACGTTCACCCCCGGTGAGCGCCGCGACGCGGCCGACAAGAGTTCGGTCGCGGCGCGGCACCTCGCGGCCCGGTGGGCCGCCAAGGAGGCGGTCATCAAGGCGTGGTCGGGATCCCGATTCGCGCAGCGCCCGGTGCTGCCGGAGGGTATCCACCGCGACATCGAGGTCATCACCGACATGTGGGGCCGGCCGAAGGTGCGGTTGACCGGCGCGATCGCCGAGCACCTGGCCGAGGTGACCATCCACGTCTCGCTGACCCACGAGGGTGACACCGCCGCGGCGGTGGCCATCCTGGAGACGCTGTAGTTTTCTTCGCGACGATTCTGCGGTGAGAGTGTCCTTCCGTGAGGATTTCGCACTCTCACAGCAGAATCGATGCACGCCGAGCCGGGGCGGCAGCTGCTCCCCTCGGTAGGGTTGGCCCATGAGCGATCTCGTCGAACGCGTGCAGGCCGTGCTGCCCTCGGTGCGGGCCGACCTCGAGGACCTGGTCCGCATCCAGTCGGTGTGGGCCGACCCGGCACGCCGTGACGAGGTACACCGCAGTGCGCGGGCGGTGGCCGACCTGTTGAGCGCCGCCGGCTTCACCGAGGTCGAGATCGTGGCCGAGGGCGGTGCTCCCGCGGTGATCGCACACCATCCCGCCCCGCCGGGTGCGCCGACCGTGCTGTTGTACGCCCACCACGACGTGCAGCCCGAAGGCGATGCAGCCCAATGGCATTCGGCTCCCTTCGAGCCGGTCGAGCGCGACGGTCGGCTCTATGGCCGCGGCAGCGCGGACGACAAGGCGGGTATCGCCACCCACCTGGCGGCCTTCCGCGCGCACGGCGGTGCCCCGCCGGTCGGCGTCACCGTGTTCGTCGAAGGCGAAGAGGAGTCCGGCTCCCCGTCGCTGGGCGCGCTACTGGCCGCGCACAAGGACAAGCTGGCCGCCGACGTCATCGTGATCGCCGACTCCGACAACTGGACGCCGGACATCCCGGCGCTGACGGTGTCACTGCGCGGCCTGGCCGACTGCGTGGTGGAGGTGGCCACCCTGGATCACGGCCTGCACTCCGGGCTGTGGGGCGGTGTGGTGCCCGATGCGCTGAGCGTGCTGGTGCGCCTGCTGGCCAGCCTGCACGACGACGACGGCAACGTCGCGGTCGCCGGCCTGCACGAGGGCAGCGCCGCCGATGTCGACCGCGGCCCGCAGTGGGTGCGTGAGGAGTCGGGCCTGCTCGACGGCGTCACCGAAATCGGTTCCGGCACAGTCGCACAACGGATGTGGGCCAAGCCGGCGATCACGGTGATCGGCATCGACACCACACCGATCGCCAAGGCGTCCAACACGTTGATCCCACGCGCTGCCGCCAAGGTCAGCATGCGCGTCGCCCCCGGCGGGGACGCGGCCGACCATCTCGACGCGCTGCGCCGTCACCTCGAGCAGCACGCCCCCTGGGGGGCCCACGTCACCGTCACCCCGGGCGACATCGGCCAGCCCTACGTCATCGACGCCACCGGCCCGGTGTACGACGCGGCCCGCGCGGCCTTCGCGCAGGGCTGGGGCACCGACGTCGTCGACATGGGCATGGGCGGGTCGATCCCGTTCATCGCCGAGTTCGCCGCCGCCTTCCCGGATGCGACCATCCTGGTGACCGGCGTGGAGGATCCCGGCACGCAGGCGCACAGCATCAACGAGAGCCTGCACCTGGGCGTTCTCGAGCGGGCAGCCACCACCGAGGCGTTACTTCTGGACAAGCTGGGCGAACTGCACATGTAGGAGACTGCTGAATTAGTGGGGTTTGGGGGGCGGGGCGTGTTAAGCGTTCATTGGCACGGGTGTGTAGTCAGGCCCGGAGGTCGGCGAAAACGAGATCGTCGCGCTGGTATCGAGCGTGGGATGTGGTGTCGCGGGCGGCAAGGCCCGGGGTGCTGGTGTTAGGCGATGGCCCAGGTGGTGCCGGTGTGGATGACTCCCATCGTGGCGAGGTGTCGTAGGTCTAGCGCGGCTGCTCGTCGAGCACCCCGGCCTCATCGCCGACGCCGTCGAGGAATTCCTGCGACTGACCTCCCCGGTGCAGGGCCTGGCCCGCACGGTCACCCACGACGTCGAACTACACGGCAAGACACTTGCCGCCGGCCGCAAGGTGCTGCTGCTCTACGGCTCGGCCAACCGCGACGAACGCCAATACGGCCAGGACGCAGGCGAACTCGACGTGCAACGCCGGCCGCGCAACATCCTGACGTTCAGCCACGGCGCTCACCATTGCCTGGGTGCGGCGGCCGCGCGCATGCAGGCCCGGGTGGCGCTGACCGAGCTACTGGCCCGCTGCCCCGATTACGAGGTCGACACCTCGGGCGTGGTGTGGGCCGGCGGCAGCTACGTGCGCCGCCCCCTGTCGGTGCCGTTCCGGGCGGCCCCCTGATGGCCGGCAAGGGACTGGCTGGCCTCCCGTCGCGCCGACGTCGCCACCGACCGCATTCTCGACGCCGCCGGTGAGCTGTTCGCCGGGGCCGACGTCGCCGCAGTCGGCATGAACGAGATCGCCCGCGCCGCAGGATGTTCCAGGGCGACGCTGTACCGGTACTTCGAGAACCGGGAGGCACTGCACACCGCCTACGTGCACCGGGAGGCCTACCGGCTCTACCAACAGATCAGCGAGCTGATCGACGGGATCGCCGACCCGCGGGAACGGCTGCTGGCGGGCCTGACCACCTCGATGCGGCTGGTCCGCGAAAGCCCGGCCCTGTCCTCTTGGTTCGCCACCAACGACTCGCCCATCGGGGCGGAGATGGCCGAACAGTCCGAGGTCATCCAGGCGCTCAGTTCGGCGTTTCTGCTCTCGCTGAGACCCGACGATCCCGACGTCGTGCACCGGCGCGCCCGCTGGCTGGTCCGGGTGCTCACCTCACTGCTGATCTTTCCCGGCCACGACTCCGACGACGAGCGCGCCATGCTCGAGGAGTTCGTCGTTCCGTTGGTGTGCCCGGCCGGGGAGCGCACGCGCGAATTCTGACCCGTTGCCGAAGTTTCCAACTAGCTGTGCGAGTCATGAGCGTTTCATGAAGGGGGCAGCTCGCCACAAGCGCCATCGTTCAAATACTTCTACAATCGTCGTAGGGAGGTAAGCGGGGACCGACCGACAGGAGAACTGCGATGCAGCGGACACCACGCAAAGAGCGGGTCCGAGTCAACTACGTAGCCGCCGCGTTCGGTGTGGCGGCCCTGACCACACTCGGCGTCGTGACGGTGGTCGAGTCCAACTCGGGCCAAGGAAATGTAATGGCCGGCTCGAACCAGGATTCACCTGCACCGACATACTCGACCCCCCAGGTTCCCGGTATGTCAGTGGGGGCGACTGTCGGTGTTATCACCACCACGCTGGCCGGCCACTGAATTCACGTAGCGATTCACGTAGCGCCGTTTGACCAGCTCCACGGCCGACGCGTAGGACCCACTCACCACGAGAAGCCACAGCCAGTACGGCGCCGGTGGCGAGGTCATGTGGAACAGGCGAGCGGCGGGCGAGACGGCCAGCAGTACGCCCAGCCCGGCGCAGAGTGTTGTGGCGCACAGCAGCGCTGTGGAGGGCCGAGCTTCGCGCCAGGGCAGAGTTGGGCTGCGTAGGACCAGAACCGCCAGCAGCTGGGTGAGCAGACCTTCGACGAACCATCCGGTGTGGAAGACCGCGGGCGATTGGTCCCCGCCGAACAGCCACCACAGCGCACCGAACGTGGCGAGGTCGAACACCGAACTCACCGCTCCGAACAACACCATGAACCCGACCAAGCCACGAGCATCCCAACCGTGAGGATTCCTGAGGTAACCCGGATCAACCCGGTCCCACGGCAGCGCCAGCTGAGCGGAGTCGTAGAGCAGGTTCTGCAGCATCAGCTGGATCGGGAGCATGGGCAGGAAGGGCAACACCACGCTGGCCACCAGAACGGAGAGCACGTTGCCGAAGTTGGAGCTCGCGGTGATCTTGACGTATTTCATGGTATTGGCCAATGTTCGCCGTCCCTCGACGACACCGCTGGCGATGACAGCGAGATCGCGGTCGAGCAAGATCAGATCGGCCGCGCCCTTCGCCACGTCGGTTGCCGTGTCGGCGGCGATGCCCGCGTCGGCGACGCGGAGTGCGGCAACGTCGTTCACGCCGTCCCCAAGAAAGCCGACAACGTGACCCGCCGAACGCAGAGCACTCACCAGGCGGCTCTTGTGCGCTGGACTGAGCTCGGCAAAGACGCGGTAGCGGGTCACCAGCGAGCACAACTCGGCCTCTGTGCAACCGTCGAGTTCTCGCCCGCGCACGGGCCGGTCTGCACCGAGGCCAATACGCTCCGCTGCATACCGGGCCACCGCCGAAGAATCACCGGTGAGCATGGTGACTCCTACGCCGTGATCGGCGAGCAACGCCACGGCATCCGGCGCACTCAGCCGGATCGGGTCGATGAATGCGACGAATCCGACGAGGACCAGGTCACGCTCGTCGGCCTCGGTGTACGGCTCGATTCGGGCAGTGGTTTCGCGGACAGCCACGGCCAGCACTCGCATGCCGCGTCGGTGTAGATCACCCAGTATGTCGTCGATGCGATCCGCGAGCCCCCCAGTCGATTCCGAATCGAAAGCCAGGACGGCATCCGCCACCCTCGCACCGGTGCATCGCGACAGCACCTGCGCGGGATCACCCTTGCAGATGAGCATGTGATGTCCGCGCCTGCGGGTCACCACCACTGTCGTGCGCCGCCGCAGGATGTCGAAACCGATCTGATCCACCTTGTCCATAGTGGCTTCGGCGAACAGCGCGTGGTCTGGTTCGGCGACCATCTCCATGATTGCCTCATCCAGGGCGTTGAGCGGTCCGTCCTGGAAGTACACTGCGGCACTGGCTAATTCGGCGACGGTCGGATCATTGGACCCACACACATCGACAGCGTGGCCAAAGACGATCCGGCCCTCCGTCACGGTGCCGGTCTTGTCCAGACAGAGAATGTCCATGGCGCCGAGATCCTGAATCGCATCGAGGCGCCGGACAACAACCTTGCGATGCGCCAACTGGATGGCGCTGCGCGCCAAGTTGGTGGTGACAATCACCGGCAACATCTCCGGGGTCAGACCCACCGCAACCGCCAGCGCGAACATTCCGGCTTGCGCCCAGTTGCCACTGACGGACCCATTGCATACGAAGACGATTGGAGTCAGCGTGAGCATGAACCGCACCAATGTCCAACCCACCGACCGGACGCCACGATCAAACGACGACGGCGGTCTCCGCCGCCGCGCAGCCCGAGCCAGGGCACCGAAGTGTGTGGAATCCCCGGTGCTGAGCACTAACGCCGCAGCAGTGCCCGACACCACGGCTGTACCGGAGTAGCACAGCGACGGCAGTCCGGTGACGGCGTCCGACTCCACCGCCTCGATCCCCGACTGAACGGCGAACTTAGGAACCGGCAGCGACTCGCCGGTCAACACCGACTGGTCGACCACCAGATCGGTCGATGACAGTAGCCGTACGTCGGCGGGCACCCAGTCGCCCGGACGCAACTCCACCACGTCACCGGGTACCAACTCTTCGACGGGCACCTCTCGCTGCCGTGACGGTGACCCGTCATCGGCCCGGCGCCGCACGGTCGCCGTCGTCGTGACGTAACGCTGCAACCTGGCGGCGGCCTTCGCCGACCGGGTCTCCTGCCAGATCCGCAGTAGGATCGCGGCGCCGACCATGAACAGGACCGTTATGGCGCCATCGAGGTCGCCCACGGCGGCGAAGACCACTCCGAGCAAGGTAAGCAACAGCACGAAGGGACTGCGCAACGCCCGGCGTATCCGGAGACCGAAGCGGTCGACGTCCCGGCCTGGCGGATCGTTGGGACCGAACCTGCGCGCCCGTTCGGCGGCCTCGAGTTCGGTCAGGCCGCGCGGGGAAGCCGACAGTCGCTGCAGGATCGTGAACACCGGGGCATGGGACAGCCCGGGCAATGCCACCTCGGCGTCGTTGAGAGCCATTCTGGCCATCGCCGCTATCCTGCCTTCAGCCGCGCCCAACCGGACGCAGCTCATTCTCCCCCGCACGCCGATTCGGCGCGACAGCAAGTCTTAGATCGACGTCGCGCAGCAGTGCTGCCACCGGGCTACAGTTAGACCCGATTTGGTGAAAGGATCGCCGTGCCGAAGACCTCCCCGGCCCCCTCGCGGTCCGAATCGGTGACGTCGGAGATCCTGTACGACACCGCGGCTATGTTCGCGTTGCTGTCGGCGACCGTACGCCTCCATGTTCTGTGGCTGCTCGCTCAGCAGGAACACGACGTCAGCTCGCTGGCCGCGGCCACCGGGCAGAGCCTGGCCACGGTCAGCCACCACCTGTCCAAGCTCAAACTCGCAGGCCTGGTGGAACTGCGCCGGCACGGGAAGCGGCACTTCTACGCAGCCGCTGACCAGCATGTCGTCGATGTCGTCGTGGCGGCTATCTCCCAACGGATGGAGAGCGGACAGCCGCGGGCGCGGCGGCGCGCCTAGGCGACTGCTGAATTAAACCCCGTGGCGGGGTGGGTTGTGTTGGGGTTTTGGAGACAATTGGTGGGTGCAGGGTCGCTCTGATGATCAGCGTGAGTTGTTGGATGTCGAATCGGTAGCGGGGCATCTTCTGAAGTCCGACAGTGTGTTTGCGTTCCTGGCGGCGCATCGGGCGGAGTTGTTTCCCGAGGAGATGTTCGCCGATCTGTTTCCCTCGCGCCGTGGCCGGCCGAGCGTGCCGGCTGAGGTGATGGCCTCGGTGATCACGTTGCAGGCCCTGCACGGGTTGTCCGACAACGAGACGGTTGATGCGGTGACCTTCGATCTGCGGTGGAAAGCGGCGTGTGGCCTGCCGATCACCTCGGGTGCGTTTCACTCGACGACGGTGACCTACTGGCGGCGACGGTTGGCGGCCTCGGATCGGCCGAATCGGATTTTCGAGGCGGTCACAGCGGTAGTGGCCGCCACTGGTGCTCTCTCGGGGCGCACCCGGCGGGCGTTGGACTCCACGATCCTCGATGACGTCGTCGCTATCCAGGACACCGTCACCCAGCTCGTCGGCGCGATCCGGCGGGTCCGCCGTGAAGTCCGTGGCGCCGCCGATGTGGTCGCGATCCACTGCACCGCCCATGACTATGACGATCCGGGTAAACCCGTGATCACCTGGGATGACGCCGCGGCCCGAGAAGCGTTGGCGGACGCCCTGGTCGGTGATGCTCATCGGGTGCTGGGTCATCCGCCTGATCAAGAACCCGGGCCGCGTGCGGCCGAGGCGATGGCGTTGTTGGCATTGATCGCCGGCCAGGATGTCGAACCGCTCGAGGATTCTGATGGCACCGATGGGCGCTGGCGTATCGCCCAGCGTGTTGCCCAGGATCGGCGGATCTCCGGTGTTGATCCTAAGGGCCGCCACGCCCATAAATCTGTGCATCGCCGCCAGGACGGGTTCAAAGCCCACGTCGCGGGTGGAACCCGAGACCGGCATCTTCACCGACTGTGCCCTGAGCAAAGCCAGCGGCCCGGGCAGCCACGACGCGGTGGTGGCTGCGCAACTTCTGACCGGTGAGACCGCACCGGTGACCGTGTTGGCCGATTCGGCCTACGGCAGAGGCGATTTCCGAGCTCATCTGAAAAGATCGCGTCATCATGATCGGGTCAAATCCGCGCCCCTGCGTGCAGCGGTGCCTGGCGGGTTCAGTATCGATGATTCCACTGTCGATCACCGGGGCCGTCGCGTCACCTGCCCGGCTGGGGTGACCCGGACCATCAGCGCACAGGGCAATGCCATTTTCGGGGCCGCGTGTCGGGGCTGTGAACGACGTACACGGTGCACCACCAGACGGCAGAGTCTGAAAATCGGCCCGCACGACGCACTCCAACGCGCCGCCCGCGAACGGTCACGAAAACCACGCTGGCTCAACGAATATCGCCGATACCGCCCCATGGTCGAACGAACCATCGCCTGGCTAACCCGAGGCAACCGCCAACTCCGCTACCGCGGCGTCGCCAGAAACGATCACTGGCTGCACCACCGCACCGCCGAGCTAGACCTACGACACCTCGCCACGATGGGAGTCATCCACACCGGCACCACCTGGGCCATCGCCTAACACCAGCACCCCGGGCCTGACTACACACCCGCGCCAATGAACGCTTAACACGCCCCGCCCCCCAAACCCCACTAATTTCAGCAGTCTCGTAGACGCTTGCAGCGCGCTGTCGAGCGTGTCCGGTGGCCTTCACGTCGTACTGCGCGACGCATCGAACGGCCCATGCGGACTACGTGACAGGGCAGCGCTAGCTACCTGCGATCGTCGTGGGGCCCGGTCAGCGCGGGGGGCCAAGTATGACCTGTCCGAACTTGTCCGCGCCCTCGGCCAAACGCGAGGGCGGGATTTCAAAGCCTTCCGGACGTGGCGTCGCCTTGTCGCGACCGGAGTAGCGGAACATCCCTTCAATTCCCGCCGGCGTGTTGATCATCAGAAGATCTGCTGTCTTTGACGTGATGCGGTAGGCATGTGGAATGTTCTTGGGCAAGAACACAATTCCGCCTTCCGTCAACTCCGTCTCCTGGTCGTCTACCCAAACCAGCGCGGTTCCTTTGATCAACATGAACACTTCATCTTCCCGCGTATGTTTGTGGTAGGGCGGGGCTTCGCCTTCGCTCACATCGAAGCGACCGATCATCAACTGGCCACCTGTGGCCTTGCCGTCGAGCAAGATTGCCAGTGTGCCGCCGTCGAGCCATTCCAGTTGTTGCTGCTGCTCAGGCTGAGCCAGGTACGCCATACTCATGAGCCATCCCTTTTCTTTCGGCTGGATCGACTTCCCGCGGAGCGGTCAGTTGGGTGTGCTGCAGCGCGCCGCCATCACCGAGGCGCGCTGCTGTTCAGTCATTACACCTCGATGTCGCGGCGCAGCTTGGCCACGTGCCCGGTGGCTTTCACGTTGTACTGTGCGACTTTGATCTTGCCCTTCTCGTCGACCACGAACGTCGAGCGGATGACGCCCTGCACGGTCTTGCCGTACATCTTCTTCTCCCCGTAGGCGCCCCACGCGCCGAGCACCGTCTTGTCCGGGTCGCTCAGCAGCGGGAAGGTCAGCTCGTCGCGGTCGCGGAACTTGGCCAGCTTCTCGGGCTTGTCGGGGGAGATGCCGATGACGTCGATGCCGGCCCCGTTCAGCTCGGCAAGGCTGTCGCGGAAGTCGCAGGCCTGCTTGGTGCAACCCGGCGTCATCGCCGCCGGGTAGAAGTAGACGATCACCTTGCGGCCTTTGAAGTCGGAGAGTTTGACGGTCTTGCCGTCGGCGTCGAGCAGGCTGAACGCCGGTGCTGTGTCGCCAACCTCCAGGCGTGCTGTGTCGGTCACTTCGCGTCCTTTCTCCAAAACCGTTGCCGGTGCGTCCGGTTAGCCGGGGCTGATCTAGGGTAGTTCGGCAGAGCGGCAGTTTGGAGGACGGAAGTGGTGGACCGGGATCCCGAGGTCATCAAGGCCGATATCGACGCGGCGCGCGATCGGCTGGCATTGACTGTCGATTCGTTGGCCGAACGCGCGAATCCCCAGCGTTTGGCCGATGACGTCAAGGCTGCCCTGCTGCGCTTTGTGAAGAAGCCCGCGGTGACCGCGACGCTGGCCGGTGTCAGCGTGGTGACCGTCGTCCTCGTGGTCCGCCGGATTCGTAACGGTTAGCGCCGGCGCAGCCAGCTACTGAACGAGCGGCGAAAACCGGGGGGATTGGCCTGCAGGCCCAGCCTGCTGCAGCTCACCTGCACCAGTGGTGCGGGGGCCGGCGAAGCGGCATCGCGCTCAGGATGGCGGGCGGGCCCCTCCGTCGCCATTGGCAAATTCCTCACTACGTCACCGGATGCTGGCCCGGATCCAACGCCCGGAACGAATCAGCTAACTAGGACTATAACAGTATTCTTAACATCGGCGCAGCCCACTGCCGTGATATTCAAACTCCGGTAGTCGGTCGGTTATCGAATGTACTGAACACATCTTTGGTGGGCCGGGCATTGCGGGAGGTCGCTGCCGCAGCGTGCAGCGACCTCGGAGACAGCTCTCAGGATTCGGTGAGTTCAGCCACGAGATGCCGTCGATCTCAACGGCACTGATCGCGTTCCCGAGGCCGGGGACCAGCCGTCCCAGCAGCAGTCCCACGCCCATGGCCGCGCCGATCCAGACCGGCAGGAACCGGTCGACGGTCGACAGCCGTGCTGTGACGGGATCGTCGGCCGTTTTCGACGTGGTCACTACCCGCAGCACCCGGTGGCGGTCTCGGTCGGCTGGTCGGCGGGGATCGCGCCGAAGAAGGTTTCCGAGTCGGCGAGCACGGTGTAGACCTCCCACCGCTCGCCGCCGGGCCCGGTGACCCACACTTTGTCCTGGGTGGCGAAGCAGCACGTGGCGCCGATCTCCTCCTCGGTGAACAGCCCCTCGCCGGCGAGTCGAGCGATCTCGGTGCGCACCTTGTCGCTGGACTCGACTTCGACGCCGAGGTGATTGAGCGTGCCGCCCTGACCGGGGTTCTCGAGCAGCACCAGCTTCAGCGGCGGCTCGGTGATGGCGAAGTTGGCGTAACCGGGCTTCACTTTGGCCGGCCTGGCGCCGAAGAGCTTGGAGTAGAACGCGATTGCGGCGTCGAGGTCATCAACATTGAGCGCGAGCTGTACACGGGACATGGAACACACCATGCCACCTTTTCGATATATGTCAATCTTTGGTGCATACTGGTCTTCATGCCCAAGGCTCTGCCCGTCATCGACACCACCGCGCCGGTGTGCTGTGCGCCGGTGGCCGCCGGCCCGATGAGCGACGACGACGCCCTGCACGTTGCGCTGCGACTCAAGGCGCTGGCTGATCCCGCCCGGGTCAAGATCGTGTCGCACCTGTTCAGCGCGGCTACTGGGGAGGAATCCTCCGGAGAGTTGGCCGCAGTGCTCAATCTGACCGAGTCGACGATGAGTCACCACCTCACCCAGCTGCGCAAGGCCGGTCTGGTGCACTCCGAACGGCGCGGCATGAACGTCTTCCACCGGGTCCGCCCCGAGGCGCTGCAGGCACTGTGCGCGGCGCTGGACCCCAACTGCTGCAGCTAAGCCGGCAGCATGACGCCCGGGTTCAGAATGCCCGCCGGGTCGAAACTGTCCTTGATGCGGCGCAGCAGAGCCAGCTTCGCGGGGTCCTCCAGTTCGGTGAAGTAGCTCGCCTTGGCCCGCCCGATCCCGTGCTCGCCGGAGATCGCACCGCCGAGATCCATTCCCATCGCGAAGATCTCGGTGAGCACACGGCGGCGCACCTCTGGATCCTTACAGAACAGCACACCGTGCACATTGCCGTCGCCCGCGTGCCCGCAACCGCTCATGGCCGCGCCGGAGGCCACGGCCAGATCACGCGCCCGCCGCAGAAACTCCGGCATCAGGCCGCGTGGCACCACGACGTCGACGATGTCGTCGGCGCCCAGCGCTTTGGCCGTCCAGAACACGTTCTCCCGCGCCTCGATCAACCGCCGGGCCGAATTGCCCTGCAAAACATAGGCATCCAGTGCGCCCCACTCGCTGAGTGCCTGGCACAGCTGCTCGGCGTCCTCGTCGAGGCGGTCGGTGTGATTGTTCTCCAGAGCAACCACCAGGTAGGCCTCACATGACTGCCGGATGTCTTCGGGGATGCCCAGTTCCAGATTCTCGGCGGCGGAGATCGCCGTCATCACCGCGCGGTCGATGTACTCGACGATGCTCGGTCCCAGGCCGCTGGAGATGATCTTCGGCACCGCCGCCATCACCTGGTCGAAATCGCCGAACGGGGCCAGCACAGTGGCCCCGTGCGCCAGCCGCGGGACCAGCTTCACCGTCACCTCGGTCACCAGCGCCAGGGTGCCTTCCGAGCCGATGATCAGTTGGGTCAGGTCGTATCCGCTGGAGATCTTCGACATCTTGCCGCCGGTGCGGATGATCTCCCCGGTCGCCAGCACGGCCTGCAGCCCCAGCACGTTGTGGCGGGTGACGCCGTACTTGACTGCCCGCATGCCGCCGGCGTTGGTGCCCACGTTGCCGCCGACACTGGAGGACAGCTCGCCGGGATACACCGTGTAGCTCAGGCCCACCTCAGCGGTACGGGCGTCCAACTCGGTCAACGTCACACCGGGCTGGACCACCGCGACGTGGTTGTCGGCGTCGACCTCCAGGACGGCGTTCATCCGTTCGAAGGAGATCAACAGGCCGCCTTCGATCGGTCGTGCCGCCGCCGAGAGGCCGCAGCCTGACCCACGGGCGGTCACCGGCAGCCGCTGCTCGGCGGCCACCGCAAGCAGGGCGGCGACCTCCTCGGCGGACGCGGGTTTGGCGACGAAGCCAGGACGTTGCGGAGCGACGTTGAGCGCCTCGTCGTGGCAGTAATCCTCGGAGATCGCCTCCCCGGTCAGCAGGTGCGACGGGCCGACGATGTGCGACAGCTTCGTCGCGAGATCACCCATGTGCGCCCAGCATAGTCCGAACCTCAGGCCGGCAGGGTCAATCCCTGTTCGTAGCTGAAAACACCGTCAGGGTCATAGGTCGCTTTGATCGTGCGCAGCCGATCGACATTCGCGCCCCAGTAGGCCGCCTCCCAGCGCGGCATGCCCGCATTGGGAACATTGACATAGGCGCCATTGGCGAAGGGGCGCAACGCTTCACCGAACTCGGCGATCCAGGCCTGGCACGGTGCCGTGAGAGGGTCGGCGGATGCCGGGGTGCCGCCGCGTTGGCCCCACGCTGCGCCGGGCTCGGCGTAGAACAGCGCGTCGCGGTGGGCGAACACTGACCCGCCGGCGGGCTCGCTGCTGGTGACTGCGCCACCGAAAGCGGTGGTGAAGTAGTTGCACTCCGGGGTCGGGGCACGGGACATGAAGTCGCACACGACCCGGATTGCCTCGGCGGGAAAGGGTTCGGTCATGAACTGCGACAGGAACTTCCAGTTCGCCGGTTCGTTCTCGGTGGGGATCTGGAATCCCGTGTAGATGTCAGCCCAGCTCGCGTCACGGGTTGCGACGACGGGTGCGCCGACAGAGAGGATCGAGGCCAGCATGTGCATCGCCTCGGGTTCGGTGCCCGGGGCCAGCGCGGCCACCAGCATGATCTCGTGCGGGCGTATCTCGAGTTGGCTGGTGAGCCGGTGCTCGGCGTGCGGTGCGCTGCGTTGCCAGGCCTCGAACACACCGGGCAGCTCGCCCAGTCCGGGCCATGTCGCGGTGAGGTAGGTGGCCTGCGCCAACGGGTGCACCGCGTAGGTCAGCGACGTGACGATCCCGAAGTTGCCGTTGCCCGCGCCGCGCAGCGCCCACAGCAGGTCGGTGTTCTGCGATGCGTCGGCGACCAGCACCGTCGCACCGCCGCCGGCGGGGGCGACGACCACTTCGGCGGCCAGCAGATTGTCCGCGGCCATCCCGAACTTACGAGTGAGCAGGCCGAAGCCGCCGCCGAGGGTGGCTCCCACCAGTCCCACGCCGCCCTCGGTGCCGGTCGGTGCGGCAAGACCGGCCCCGCCCAGTGCGGTCACCGCTTCGAGCTGATTCAGTCCCGCGCCCACGGTGGCAGTTCCTGCGGCGGCGTCGATCTCGGCCGACTTGATGCCGCTCACGTCAATGACAAGTCCGCCGTCGACATTCGACCAACCCTCCAGGCTGTGCCGGCCGCTCCGCACCCGGATCGGCACGTCGTTGCGCCGCGCCCAGGCAAGGGCGTTGACCACGTCTGCGGTGTCGGCGCAGAACACGATCGCCTCAGGGACGCTCGAGTACAAGTGGTTCCAGCCGGTGCGGGCGGTGTCGTACTCCGAATCACCCTGCCGCACAACATGACCCGTCAGAGTGTCAGTGTTTGAAGACATCGGCGTCCCCGGGCTCGGTATCGAGTACCTCGCGATTGGTGATGAACAGGTATGCGAAGTAGACGCCGCCGGCGAGCAGGATGCCGATCGCCAGGAACACCGCTGTGCGGGCCTCCCGTGGCGAGACCAGGATGAACACAACGATCGCCGACCACACCAGCGCGCCGATGGCGACCGGAACCTCGAAGCGGCCGATGTCGAAGGCGTCCTCCTGGCGGCCCAACCGCTTTCGCACCGCCAGATACAAGACGATGATCGCGCCGTAGAGGACCGCCCCGATGAGGCCGCCCACCGTCAACAGTTCGAGTAGAGCGTCACCGGGTACCGCGGCCATCAGCGCGACACCCAGCACCACGATCAGGATGGTCGCCGGGATCGGGGTGTGCGTGCGCGGATTGACCCGCTGCATCAGCTTCGGGGCGGGGAAGCGGTCGTCGCGCGCCATCGCGAAGACCATGCGGGCGCAGGTGGCCAGCGTCACCAGTCCGGCGCCGAAGAATGCGATGACGATCGCGACGAGCAGCGAGCGCTCCATGACGACACCGAGCTGTTCGCGAAGGATCAGTGCGACCGGTGAGTTGGTGGCGGTGACGCGGGGGATGTCCTTGATCGCGACGGTGAGTGCGATCGCGAACACCAGGCCCAAAACTCCAGCTGCGACAACGGATCCCACGATGGCACGCGGGACGCTGCGGAAGGGGTCCTTGGCTTCCTCTGCCATGTTGGCCGCCGCGTCGAAGCCGACCAGCGTGGCGATTCCCATGATCATCGCCGCCATCAACCCGCCACCGATGGCGAAGTAGTCGGTGGCGCCGCCGGCGACGCCGCGTGAGGTGAGGTTGCCGACCGAGCCATCACCGGTGACGGCCACGGCGATGAGCAGGGCGATTACCAGCACCACGACGATGATCAGTTCGAGGCCTACCGCAGCCGAGGTGATCAGACCGACGATGCGGGTGGAGGCGATGACGAGGACGGCTTGGGCGAGCAGCATCACGACCGTGATCACTCGGGCGGTGGTCTGGTCCTCCGCCATCCCCAACAGGGGCATGAGTGCGGTGTTGGCCAGGGCATTGTCGACCGCCACGACGCCGATGACCAAGTAGCAGAAGCTCAACCACCCGAAGAACCAGCCGATCTTCGGGTTGGCCAGCCGCGAGGCCCATTGGTAGGACGAGCCGCTGAGCGGGATGCGGGCGGCGAACTGGGCGATCACCAGTGCGATCAACGTCTGGCCGACGGCTACGACCGGCCACAGCCAGATGCCGACCGGACCGGAGTTCTGCAAGACATTGTCGTATGTTCCGAAGATGCCTACGGCGACCGAGATGAACGCGAAGGAGATCGCGAACACCTGAAACGATCCGAGTGTTCGCTGCAGTTCGGGTTCGTAGCCGCAGTCTTCACATAACTCGTCGGCGTCGTTTGCGTCCGGCGAAACTTCCGTCATATCGGGTCCCGCCATAGTCGCGTCAGATCGTGTGACCTTAACGACCGGTGTGACGACTTATCGTCTTATGGATTTTTTCGACTAGCCGGTGCCCGCGGCTATCGCCTGATCCACCTCGATGACGCGGCTCGCCATCTCGGCGTGTGCTTTGTCCAGTTCCTCGGCCTGGTCTTCGTCAGCCTTCATCAGCACGTCGATGTCCAGACCGCCCAGTTCGTGAACACCCATGTCGCGGAAGGCTTTTTGCACCTTGTCACCCCACAGGCCGATGTCTTTGACGATCGGCACGATGCGGCTGAACAGGTGCGAGCGGAACTGGACCATCAATGGCGAGGTGTCCACCCATTCGGTGCACGCCTTTACGTCGAGGCCCAGCGTGTCGAAGACCTCCTCGCCGCGGAACCGGTCGCGCATCAGGTAGCAGGCGTCGACGACGAACTCTTCGCGCTCGTCGCGTTCGGCGTCGGTGAGCTCGGAGTAGTAGTCCTTCAAGGAGATTCGTCCGAAGGCGACGTGGCGGGCCTCGTCCTGCATGACGTAGGCCAGCAGCTGCTTGGCCAGCGAGTCTGGCGCCGCCAGGTCGCGCAGCGTGCCGAAGGCCGCCAGCGCCAGCCCCTCGATGAGTACCTGCATGCCCAGGTACGGCATGTCCCAGCGTGAGTCGTGCAGGGTGTCTTCCAGTAGTGCGGTGAGGTTCTTGTTGACCGGGTAGACCAGCTCGACCTTGTCCTGCAGGAATCGTGAGAACGCCTCGACGTGGCGGGCCTCGTCCATGGTCTGGGTGGCCGCGTAGAACTTGGCGTCCATGTCCGGGACCACCTCGACGATCTTGGCGGCGCACACCATTGCGCCTTGCTCGCCGTGCAGGAACTGGGAGAACTGCCAGGCCTGGGCGTGCTGGCGCATCTCGGCCCGGCGTGCCTCGTCGGCGGACTCCCACATCGGGCTGCCGAAGAGTGGGTGGAACTCGTCGGGCAGGCCGACCGGATTCATCGGATCGACGTCCTGGCTCCAGTCGATGCGCGACTGGGCGTCCCACTGCTTGTCCTTGCCCTTTTGGTAGAGCGACAGCAGCCGCGCGCGTCCCTCGTCGTACTCCCAGGTGAAGCGTGCGTCGCCGGCGCTGGGCACTTGCCAGAAGTAGGGGTCGGGGACCTCGGTGTACTGGTCTTTTGTGGTCATGGCTGCCCCCTCAAGCTGTGGCGTCGTCACGTGACGGACGTCACAATGCTTTCAGTGCCGGGGGGTGGGGTCAAGCCTGACGGGTACGTCAATTAGGGGCGTGGCATCGGAGCGCCACACGGGTTACTTGCGGATGAGGAATCCATTCGGCGCGAAGGTGAAGCCGAACTTGTTCTCCCGCTCGACGTCATGGGCGTAGTCGTCGGGAAATTCGGCTTCGTAGGCCTCGATGGCTTCATACGGTCCCGGGCCCCAGCCGGGGAGGACCGGGTGACCGTTGACGATCGAGTCCTCGACCAATAGGTAGTCACCCGAGGACAGCAGTGGGCGAAGGAGTTTCATCTCGCCGAGGACATGGTCCTTGGTGTGGTCGCTGTCCAGGATGGCGAAGATGGGGCCGGGGTACTCGCGCTTGAGGCGCTCGATCTGCTCGGCAATTGCCGGATCCGTCGACGACGACTCGACGAACAGGATGTCCGGGTCCTTGCGTGCGGCAGGATCGAGCGGTTTGTGGGTGATGTCCACGGACAGCACCTTGAACGGCCGGCCGATCTGACGCATCACGCTGGCAAAGAAAAGTGCTGAGCCACCTTGGTTGCTACCAAACTCGATCACGAGGGAAGGTTTCAGCTCACACAGAATCTCTTGGTAGTTCCACATGTCGCTGACGGACTTCCAGGTGGTCACACCCATCCATGAGGTATTCCGCCAGACGAACGTGTTGTAGTACCACTTGTTGTATTCCTCGGGCTCTGCGCCCGTCGGCTGATACACGAAGACCGCCAGGGCTGACCGGGCGACGCTCCGCACCGACGCCAACGTCGTTTTGAGCACGTTCGGCCGCGGACTGCTGGTCCTGTTTAGCACTGTCAACTGCGAATTCCTCCCCGGGAAGCACGGTTTCAGGCAACTGGTCGGCCTGTACGTCCTGATTCCTACCATACGGCCATATTGTGCCCTTCATTGTTTGCCAGTTCTGTCCAAACTGGATAAATGGCAAGCCGGGTTCGAGCCGCATTGCGGATCTCAGGTGGGGTTGGGAGTCACGCAGCCCGAGGAGTTGCGCAGCGCGCTGCCATGCCGCCTCGTAGCCCGACATCCTCGCGGGAATCGGCCACTTGGCTTTTCGGGCGTGGCGGGGCGAGTTTCTGCGTCAGTAGACGCCCGCGCTTTTCAGTGATTCGTCGATCACCGGTGTTATGCGTTTCGCGTAGGGCGGCGACATGTGTGCCCAGTCGGCTTTGGTGATAATGGTGCCGACGAAGCTGGGGCAGCGTCCCTCAACGCAGAACCACGGTCGGGAATCCACCCATGTTCCGCCGAGAGCCGCGGCGAGATCCTGTTCGGCCTCAGCCATCTGATTCCAGTCTTTCAGGACTTTGCCTATGCAGTCGGGAGGCTTATTCGCTGCCACTCCATAGCATTTGCTCATGACGATGTCGGCTGGTGGTGGAGCGAGGAATACAATTTTCTTAACGCTTCCCCGGAACGAATCAATGAACGTCCGCATCGATTTAGCCCACTCCTGGGCCGTGATGTTTCGGTCAGTTCCAGCGATCTGTTTCGCGCCGTAGGAGTGGGAGATGAACACGACGTCGGGTTTGTTTGCGTTGATGTAGTCCACCGCGCGCTTTTTGCGTGCTGGGCAGGCGTCGGCCAGTTTCTCGTCTTTCCCGGTGATGGCCACGTCAATGAAATAGCAGAAGAATTCAGCTTCGTTGTGCACCTGGAGTTGGCTACCGGTGGTGTTGGCGATGTCATGCAGCGGGCCTAGATAGGACATGGCGATGGAGTCGCCGATTAACACGGCATGAGTGTGCGCGGCAGGGTTGCCCCATGTGCAGGGCTTGTCGGATGTCGCTGCCCCGCAAGCCTTCACGTCGGCTTCAACAATGTCGCCATTGATGATGGTGTCAGCGGGTGGGGCGAACTGCGGCCACTGCTCGGCCTTCAACGCGGCGAGGATGTCACCTTGCAGCGCAGTCGCCGAAGGCCCAAGCTGATGGCCACCAGATTGGGTGAGTGGGTTGTCGTTGATCGCTAGATCTGGTGGTGCGGCCGATGGTTTCGCCGGCTGCATCACGATTGCGAGCACTGCCACCGTCAGTAGGCCCATCGCGGCGGCCATCATCTTCTGGCTGAATCGTGTCGGGCTGTAGCGGCCCCGTCTGACATCCTTGAATGTTTGCCGGATTTTCGCTGAATCAATCCGTCGCAGAGGGTTTTCCACGCAGTGGTATGAGGTGATCGCAAGCGCGAAGCTCAGCGCCACGACCACAACCGAGTAATAGGCGCCGGGCTCCATCAGCGAACCGACGAACACGATGATCGGCCAGTGGACCAGGTACAGCGAGTACGAGATGTCACCGATGTAGGTGCTGATCGGATTGCGCAGAAAGTCCTGGTAGCGGGGTTCCCGGCCGATACCGGCGGCTATCACCAATCCCGACCCGACAACCGGGAGCAGCGCCCACGGTGCGGGGAAGCCGACGGTCGCGTCGTGCAACAAGAACAGGCTGGCGGCGATCAAAGCGAGCCCCATCCACGACAGGATCGGCTTGGCAGCGCTCGGGATCCTCGCCAACAGGCCCGTTGATGTCGCCAGCAGTGCGCCGGCGCCAAGTTCCCAGATTCGGGCGAACGTGTCGAAGTACGCCCACGCCGGGGCTGTTGCGGTTTGGAAGATGGACCAGCCGAGAGATGCCGTCACCACCGCGGCCATGACCACGCCGGCGATGAACATCCGCTTGGAATGCGGCCACGCTTTCCGCGCTACCAACACCCCGATTGCAAAGATGAGTGCGGGCCAGACGAAATAGAACTGTTCCTCGATCGACAGCGACCAGAAGTGGCGGATCGGGGACACGGCGACGCCCTGGCTGAAGTAGTCGGTGCCCAGAATTGCGAAGCGCCAGTTAGACATAAATATGAACGCGTAGAACGCGTCCAGCCCGACTTGTTTCGCCCGAAACGGCTGGAAGATAAACACAGCGGCCACGCAGGTTATTGCCAGGGTGACGGTCGCGGCCGGCACGATACGCCGAACCCGGTTCCAATAGAACGCGGTGAACGACACATTGCCGTCGGTCTCAGCCATCCGCATCAGGTTGCCGGTGATCAAGAATCCGGAGATCACAAAGAACACGTCGACACCGATATAGCCGCCGTTGGGCCATCCCCAGAGATGGTCGGCAAACACCGTCAATACCGCCACCATGCGTAGGCCCTGGATATCGAGGCGTTTGTGCGCTTGTCGGGCGCGCCGGCGATGGCGATGGGAAATCCGCTCATAGCGGTCCAGGACGGACACCATAAATACCCCCTACCTTGGAAACCCGCCGCCAAAACTATCAGGGCTTTGTTGAATATTCAGATTTCACGATTAAGGCGAGATGGTGTCCGATAGCCGTGTATGCAGCCTGTGTGAGGTGAGCGCCGTCCACCCGGAGTGAAGGCGGAACTTCACCGGCCGCGATCGCTCTCGTGTCGTCCGCGGTGGGGGTGATGCCCGCCGCGGTAAGCCCATCCGACCCCAGCCAGCCCTGCAGGTCCACAAACTTTCTGCCGTAGGCGGCTTTGAGCTCGGCGGTGGTCTCCGGTGTGGCGCCGACGATCAGGAATCGTTTGGGGTCGGGGACCCACTTCACCATTGCCGCGATATCCCGCACAATCGCCGCCGGCTGGGCGCTGTTGTTGGTGCCCGCCCAGATGATCTGGATGCAGTCTCGGTAGCCGTCGCTCTCGTCGCCGCTGAAGGCCGTGCCAGGGGGGACCTGGCGGTTCGTGCCAGGTGCGGTGTCCGGTGTGAAGGAGAAACTCTCGGCGCCCGCATCCAAGTCGTGGATCAGGGTGCCTGGGATATCACCGAGGGTGCCGTGCATCTTCAACTCCCCGGCCTGCTGATATTGGCTCCACCCGTCCTTCGGGCTGATGTCGACCACCTGGGAAGCGGCGGTGGTTCCCTCCGGCAGCTGGTTGCCGGCCAAAGTCACCGTTGGCTTCAGCCCGCCTTGGCGGACCGCTATCTCCGCTGATCCCTGCGACATCGCACCGAAGTTCTTCGTCTCCACCCCAAGATCCGTGCCGAGGGTTTGCAGCCACGTCGGATCGGCCTGGGTCCACTGGTCCCCGGTCTTCGTCAACGAGTAGGTCAGCGAGTCGCCCCAACCCACAACCTCACCGTGGCTGCAGGTCGCCCCCTGGGCCGGTGCTGAGCAGCACACGAGCGCGTTGCATAGCAGCGCGAGGACGGCAGCGATCCGCAGGCTGGGGTTCACGGCGGCTAGCGTAGCCAACGCAACTCACCTGTACAGATCTCCGGCGGCACCACCGCACCATTGCCGATGAACACAAGATGGGCAAAAAGAGAGGGTGGCAAAATGCCACCCTCTACCTGTGCGCCGTCAGGGTTTCGAACCCCGGACCCGCTGATTAAGAGTCAGCTGCTCTACCAACTGAGCTAACGGCGCGTGAACTGCGTCGATGACTTTAACAGGCCACCCGCCGTAGTGAGAAATCCCCTCGAAGACGGCCAGATTGCCGTCGTGACGCCGCTGACCTGTGCGCTCGCCACCACTGTGCGGCTGCCCTTAGACTGGGGATTCCCAGCATTTACACAGCTAGTGAGGTAGTCCCGGTGATGAGGCAGGTCGGCTCGGCAACCCGGCAACGGTCGCGAGTTCGGCTGGCGGTGCTGGCTCTCATCCCCGCTCTGCTGTTCGTCCTGAGCGCATGCGGCAGCGATCCGGCGCCGGCGCCGGTCAAGGTGATCGCCGACAAGGGCACGCCCTACGGCGACCTCCTCATCCCTCAGTTGGCGGCCTCGGTCAAGGACGGAGCTGTCGACGTCCCCGTCGACAAGCCGGTCACCATCACAGCCACCGGCGGCGTACTGGGTTCGGTGACGATGGTCAACGACGCGGGCAGCGAAGTGGCCGGCCAGCTCAGTCCGGACGGCGTGACGTGGAAGACCACCGAGCCGCTGGGCTACAACAAGAGCTACACCCTCAGCGCGCGCTCGCTCGGCCTCGGCGGCGTCACCACCGAAAAGCTCACCTTCGAGACGCAGTCGCCGGAGAACCTGACGATGCCCTACCTGCTGCCCGGTGACGGCGAGGTCGTGGGTGTGGGTCAGCCGATCGCGGTGCGGTTCGACGAGAACATTCCCAGTCGGGTCGCCGCCGAGCGCGCGATCAAGGTGACCACCGACCCGCCCGTCGAGGGCGCGTTCTACTGGCTGAACAACCGTGAAGTACGTTGGCGCCCAGAGAATTACTGGAAGCCGGGCACCAAGATCGACGTCGCGGTCAACACCTACGGTGTGGATCTCGGTGACGGTCTGTTCGGCCAGGAGAACCTGAAATCGCACTTCACTATCGGCGACGAGGTGATCGCGACCGCCGACGACAACACCAAGACCCTGACGATCCGCCAGAACGGCGAGGTCATCAAGACGATGCCGATCTCGATGGGCAAGAACAGCACGCCGACCAACAACGGCGTCTACATCATCGGTGACCACTTCTCGCACATGATCATGGACTCGTCGACCTACGGTGTTCCGTCCAACTCGCCCAACGGATATCGCACCGAGGTCGACTTCGCCACCCAGATGTCCTACAGCGGCATCTACGTGCACTCCGCGCCATGGTCGGTCGGCAGCCAGGGCTACTCCAACGTCAGCCACGGCTGCCTCAACGTCAGCCCGAGTAACGCGCAGTGGTTCTTCAACAACACCAAGCGCGGCGACATCGTCGAAGTCCGCAACACCGTCGGCTCGACGTTGCCGGGTACCGACGGCCTCGGCGACTGGAACATCCCCTGGAAGCAGTGGAAAACCGGCAACGCCAACGCGTGACTTGCGAGACTAAGCGCTCCTCGCCCTGATGGGTGTTGCGCATCGGGGATAGTGGCGTGGTCAGGACTAAGCACACTCATCGGCGGGGTTCAGCAGCACCCGCCGCGGCCTGGTTGCAGTCCTTCATCTGCCCGAAAACATCTCGGCTCGCACCGATTTCGTCATTCCGTCTCGGCGCTGATTCACTCAACCCGATCCGATCATGCAACCTGACAAGGTGTTTGGGCGCCCACCAATTCGTCTTGCCCATCAGATGCATCAATGCCGGGACGAGGATGGTTCGGATGATTGTCGCGTCAACCAAGATAGCGAGTGTCAGCCCGACACCGAACATCCGCATGAACGACACGTCTGCCGCGGCCAACGCGGCGAATGAAATAGACATGATGACTGCGGCCGCGGTGATGACCCGTCCGGTCCGCGCCAGCCCCAGCGCCACACTTTCGTCGTTCGCCGCCGGCGTCTGGTCGGAGGCCAGCCAGTACTCCCGGATCCGCGAAACGAGGAATACCTCATAGTCCATCGAGATCCCGAATGCGATGCAGAACAACAAAACTGGCATCGCCGCCGACAGCGTTCCAGTGGCGGTGGTGCCGAAGCCGCCCAGATGGCCCTCTTGAAAAAACCATACGATCGCGCCGAAGGCGGCGGTCAGAGACACGACGTTGAGCAGTATCGCTTTGAGCGGTATCACCACACTGCCCGACAGCAGGAACAGCAGAACGAACGTGACTGCACCGATGAGGCCAAGTACGAGTGGCAGCCGTGACGTGACCGCGTCGCCGTTGTCGCGATTGGTCTGGGCATCCCCGGTCAGAACCACTCTCGTCCCGCCCGGCGTCGGCACCTGGTGGAGCTGGTCGAGCTGACGGTTGGAGGCCGCCGAGTACAGCGGGGCGCTACTCGCGACGGTCAGGAACGCGCTGCCGTCGGCCACTCCGGTGGGTCCGGTTGCCGGACCGACCAAGGTTCCGCCGGCGAACGCACCTGCGGGCGCCGAGACCGACAACACGTTTGGCACTTGAGACAGCCGTGCCGCGTAATCTGCCAGTTCCTGATCGCCGACCCGCGCGGCATCGCGGATCACGACAGTCACGTTGTCCGCCACGTCCATGGCGAAGTCGTCCCGGATCCGGTCGCCGACCTGCCGCGCCGAAGCGGTCGTCGCCAGTACCCGATCGTCGGGCGAGCCCCACTTGAGCCCGAGAAACGGCGTGCCGGCCAGCACGAGAACGGCGACGACGACAATGGTGATCGGCACCGAATGCCGAATGACCACATTGGCCGATCGAAACCAGAACGAGTCTTCGACTGCCGGATCGGGGCAGGAGCGGTCTGGGATGCGATGGCGGCCGCAGCGAACCATCGCCGGCGGGAGCGCAGTTCGTTTGCGGGAACGCCAGGTGAGCCGCCTGAGGTCCAACGCATCCAGCCGCGGCCCGAAGACGACGATCGCCGCGGGAGTCACCACGATGGCCGCGAGCGCGGCGAAGGACACCACCGCAACTCCGGCGTAGGCGAACGACTTCAGGAAGTACATCGGAAACAGTGCCATTGGCAGCATCGCCAGTCCGACCGTGACGGCAGAGAACACCACAGTCCGGCCACTGGTCACCATGGTGCGAACCAATGCGGTGTCACGCTCTTCGCCGGCAGCCAGCTCGTCACGGAATCGGCTCACCAGCAGGAGGGTGTAGTCGATCGCTAGAGCAAGCCCCATAGCCACGCTGAGATTCAGCGCAAAGATCGATACATCGGTGAATGAAGCAACGGCCCGCAACACGGCCATCGTTCCGACGATCGCCAGGATGCCGACCATCAACGGCACCGCCGCGCACGGCAGACCGCCGAAGACCCAGACCAACACCAGGAAGCTCAGCGGAATGGCGATCGCCTCCATGCTGAGCAGATCATGCTCCGTTTGGCGGCTTATCTGTGCGTAGACCGCAGCGGGTCCGCCGAACCTCACCGTGACGCCATCTCGGTCCTGCGTCAGCTCCTCATCGAGAGTTTCCGCGTACCGCTGCGCCGCATTGTCGTCGCCGGTGATACCAGCGATGATCAGGCCGGTCTTGCCGTCTTTGCTGATCAGCGAACCGGCCGCGTCGGAGGACACCGTCCACGGTGAGGTCACGTCGGCCACGTGGGGGGACTGTTCCAACTTCGCCACAATGTCCGCGCCCGCGGCGCGGGCGGTGTCACTTTGGACACCGCGATCAGAGGTCACAGCGATGAGGACCTTCATGTCGCCTTGATGGAACCTGTCGGCGAGCAGCCCGTCGGCTTCGGAGGATTCCGAGGAGGGGTCGTCGAAGCCTCCAGCGGAGAGGGCCTTTCCGACGGGAATCCCGAAGATCGCTGCGACGATGGCTAACGTCACTGCTGCCAGCAACACCCGCCGGGGAGCTGCGATCGCCAGTCGGGCAATGCGGTGCAACACCTCGCAGACCCTTTCGGTTTGAACCCGGCCAACGTATCAGTACTTCGCAGTGTTCCGAGGCTTATGCGAGGCGGCGCCCCCGGCGCTCACAGGCAGCCGCGGCTGGCCCCATCGCCGCTCAAGTGCGTTCTCCCGGAAGCTATTCCGCCGCAGCGGGTGGCCCACTCCGGGCAGGAGTTGCTTGGGACATGCTGGGAACTCCCTGTGTTCAGCGGTGGTGCGCCGCTTCCGCACGGTGCTCGCGCCTGGAGCCTGAGACACTTCGGACATGCCATTGCCTCCCGGTCAATACGTCTTGCGCAAGCTGCCGCACATCACCGCGCTGTTCTGGGCGCAGAAGATCTTGGCCACCACACTGGGGGAGACGGCCGGCGACTACTTCTCCCAGACCCTGGGGTTGGGCACCCTTCTCTCCGCTGGGCTGCTGCTCGCCATCTTTCTTGTCGCGGTGACAATTCAGTTGCGCGCCAGCCGGTTTAATCCGGCGCTGTTCTGGATCGTGGTGGTCCTCACCAGTACGGCAGGCACCACGATCTCGGACTACATCAACTACACGTCGCACCTCGGGCAGCTCGCCGGCGTGACGATCCTCGGCAGTGGACTCGCTGTGGTGATGCTGATCTGGTGGCGCAGCGGCCAGACCCTCAACGTCGAGAACGTCGCCACCCTCACCGGTGAGGTGCTGTTCTGGATCGCCGTCGTCTTCTCCAACAGCCTCGGCACCTCCACCGGCGACTACTTGGCCGGCGGCCTGGGTGCGGGCCTGCGACCCGCCGCACTGATGCTCACCGCGGCCATGCTGGTGCTGTTGGCCGCGCACTACTTCACCAACATCAACACCATGCTGCTGTTCTGGATCGCCTTCATCCTCACTCGGCCCTGGGGCGCCGAGGTGGGGAACATCTTGAGCAGGAGCCACGATCGCGGCGGCCTGGGCTTGGGCAACGCTGGCGCCTCCGCGATCCTCATCGCCGCGTTGGTGGTGCTGGTGGTCTACCAAATCTTCGAGATCCGGCGCCATCCCCTGGCGCCGTTGCCGTTACCGATGAACCGCCGTACCGGGCAGCCGCAGCGCCCCAACGGTGCCGTCGTCACCGTCGCGGTGGACCGCCCGACGGTGTAGCCGCTCAGACCGATCGGCGATGCGAGGCGGTAACGCGCCCACGAAAAAAGTCAGGGGCCCTCGAAAGGGCCCCTGACCTAGTTGGGGTGGCTGACGGGACTCGAACCCGCGACAGCCAGGATCACAACCTGGTGCTCTACCAACTGAACTACAGCCACCATTGCCGGAAAACCGGCGTCGTCGATACTAGCCGCTTTCGCCCTCGACAGCCGAATCGGTATCGCCGACCTTGTCAATCTCGGCCGCCGCGGCGGCGATCTCGCTGGTAGTCGGCCCCGGCAGCGGCACGAAGGCGGTCCGCCGGTAGTACTTCAGCTCGCGGATCGACTCGCGGATATCGGCCAGCGCGCGATGCGCGAGCCCCTTCTCCGGCTGCCCGTAGTAGATCCGGGGATACCAGCGCCGGCACAGTTCCTTGATGGAACTGACGTCGATCATCCGGTAGTGCAGATACTCGTCCAGCGCGGGCATGTCCCGGCAGATGAAACCGCGGTCGGTGGCGATCGAATTCCCGGCCAGCGGCGCGGTCTTGGCCGACTTCACATGCGTGCGGATGTAGTCGAGCACCAGCTGCTCGGCGGCGGGCACGTCGATGGTCGAGGCCCGCACCTCTTCGGTAAGCCCCGACCGGTGATGCATCTTGGCGACGACTTCCACCATGCCGCCCAGTGCCTCGTCATCGGCGTGGATGACGACGTCGACGCCGTCACCCAGGACGTTGAGGTCGGCGTCGGTCACCAGAGCAGCGATCTCGATGAGACGGTCGGTCCGCAGGTCCAGGCCCGTCATCTCGCAGTCGATCCACACCAATTCTTCACGCACAGCGATCCACAGTAAGCCCACGGCGCATCGCGGCGCGGTTCCACCCGCCCCGGAGCTCCGATGGCAAGTAGTGTCTTACCGGCTAACACGCAAGAAATGACGGAGGTTCGGGCCATGACGAGCGAATCGACAGCGACACCTGCCCAGCAGATCGCCGCCGGCTACGCCAGCACCGGGCAGACGCTCGACCTCGGCTCCGTCGTCGTCGACGGCGTCGTCGATCCCGCCGCGCAGGTCCGCATCCCGCTGTCGATGATGAACCGTCACGGCCTGGTGGCCGGCGCGACGGGCACCGGCAAGACCAAGACCCTTCAGGTCATCGCCGAGCAGCTCTCCGCCGCCGGCGTTCCCGTGGTGATGGCCGACATCAAGGGTGACCTCTCCGGGTTGTCCCGGCCCGGCGAAGCCAGTGAGCGCACGTCGCAGCGCGCCACGGAGACCGGCGACGACAACTGGGTCGGCGCACCGTTCCCGGTGGAGTTCCTGTCCCTGGGCACCGAAGGCATCGGGGTTCCGGTGCGCGCGACGATCTCCGCGTTCGGTCCGATCCTGCTGTCAAAGGTGTTGGGGCTCAACGCAACCCAGGAGTCGACGCTCGGGCTGATCTTCCACTGGGCCGACCAGCAGGGCCTGCCCCTGCTGGACCTGAAGGATCTGCGCTCGGTGATCACCTACCTCACCAGCGACGAGGGCAAAGAACAGCTCAAGACCATCGGTGGGGTGTCCTCGCAGACCGCGGGCGTCATCCTGCGCGCACTGGTCAACCTGCAAGCCGACGGCGGCGACACCTTCTTCGGTGAGCCCGCCATCGACCCCGCCGACCTGTTGCGGGTCGACGCCCAGGGCCGCGGCGTGATCACGCTCTTCGAGCTGGGCGACCAGGCGGCCCGGCCGGTGATGTTCTCCACGTTCCTGATGTGGGTGCTGGCCGACCTGTTCACCTATCTGCCCGAGGTCGGCGACGTCGACAAGCCCAAGCTGGTGTTCTTCTTCGACGAGGCCCACCTGCTGTTCAACGACGCCTCCAAGGCCTTCCTGTCGCAGGTCGAACAGACTGTCAAGCTGATCCGCTCCAAGGGCGTCGGCGTCTTCTTCTGTACCCAGCTGCCCACCGACGTGCCCAACAACGTGCTCTCCCAGCTGGGCGCCCGCATCCAGCACGCGCTGCGCGCCTTCACCCCCGACGACCAGGCGGCGCTGACCAAGACCGTCCGCACCTACCCCAAGACCCAGTTTTACGACCTGGCGACGGACCTGACCGCACTCGGCATCGGCGAGGCGATCGTCACCGTGCTCTCCGAGCGGGGCGCCCCGACGCCGGTAGCGTGGACCCGGTTGCGCCCGCCGCAGTCGCTGATGGCCAGCATCGGCCCGGACTACATCAAGGCCAGCGCCCAGGCCAGCCCGCTGTTCCTCAAGTACGGCCAGACCATCGACCGCGAGTCGGCTTACGAGATGCTGGCAGCCAAGATGGCCCCGCCGCCCGAGGAGTCCGTGGGCACCGACCTGCCGCCGATCCTGCCGACCGGCATCGACCTTCCGCCGATGCCCGCGCCGGTTCAGAAGGCCGAGCCCGGTGTGCTCGACCAGGTGATGAACAGCCCGGCGTTCAAGAGCGCCATGCGCTCGGCGGGCACGGTCATCGGGCGCGAGATCACCCGCAGTATCTTCGGAACGGGCCGCCGGGGGCGCTAGTCCCCGCCCAGCTTCTTGTACACCGCGCCGACGATCGGCGTGACGATCGACCGCGGCGCATACCCCGAAGCCACCGACATCGCCTTGGACGTCACCCCCGGAACCACGCGCATCTTGTTGCGCTCCAAGGCATCCAGTGAAATCCGCGCCGTGTACTCGGTGTCGATCCACAGGAAGTCGGGGATCAACCGCTCCACCAATGACTGTTCGGCCGGGTCGGGCAGCTCGGTGCGCACCGGGCCGGGCGCCAGCAACGTGACGTGCACCCCGGCACTCTTGACCTCCCCGCGCAGCGACTCGCTGAACGTGTTGGCGAACGCCTTGGTCGCCGCATAGGTCGCGTTGTTCGGGATGGGGGAGTTGCCTGCCGCCGACCCGGAGATCAGGATGCCGCCGGACCTGCGGGCCACCATCTGCGGCAGCACCGCGAGCACCAGGTCGTGCACGCCAAGCACGTTGAGCTGCACCTGGGCCTTCTCGCCCTCGGGATCGAGCTTGGCCACCGGACCGAATGTCGCCGTGCCCGCGTTGGCGCACAGGATCGAGATGTCCCGGGCGGCCAGCTCGTCGGCCAGCGCGCCCCGTGCCGCCGGGTCGGCGAGGTCTACGGCCCGCACTTCGACGGTCACGCCGTAGCGATCGGTCAGCCGGGCGGCCAGCTCGGAGAGCACCTCGCCGCGGCGGGCGGTGACGATCAGGCTGTGGCCGCGGGCGGCGAGTTCGGTGGCCAGCGCCTCACCGATGCCCTGGGAGGCTCCGGTGACGACGGCGCGACTGTCCGGTGAGGGTGCGGGGACTGGCATGCGGCCATCGTAAGGGGGGAGGCCCGGCGGGCAGGAGCGGAGCGACTTGGGGAGGTCGCTAGTCTGGCCCGCATGAGCACCCCCGCGTTGGGTTCACCGATTGCCGGGCGGTCCAAGATCGTGGCGTGGGCACTGTGGGACTTCGGTGCCGTCGGCTTGATCGCCATCGTGGCCACTTTCGTCTATCCGGTTTACCTGACCAGCACGGTCGGCGCGAACCTGCCGGGCGGCACCTCGGCGGCCAGCTGGCTGGGCCGTTCGCTGACGATCGCCGGGATAACAGTGGCGCTGCTGGCGCCGCTGACCGGGGTGCTGGTTCAGGCTCCGAACCGACGCCGGGCCGCGCTGACCCTGCTGACCACGCTGGTGGTGCTATCGACCTGTGCGATGAGCCTGATCCGGGCGCAGCCCGCCTACTTCGCCGCCGGACTGCTGCTGTTGGCGTTCACCAGCGCCTGCGGGGATATCGCCAGCGTCCCGTACAACTCCATGCTCAAGCAGCTGACCACCCCGCAGAACGCCGGGCGTATCTCCGGCTTCGGCGCCGGCGCCGCGTACCTCGGCAGCGTGGCTCTGCTGGCGATCGTCTACGTTGGTTTCGTCGGCGGCACCGGCCCCACCCGCGGCCTGTTCGGTGTCCCGGTCGAAGACGGCCAGAACATCCGCGTGGCCATGCTCGTGACGGCTGGCTGCTACGCGGTCATGGCACTGCCGCTCCTGCGGACCGCGCACACGCTCAACCCGGTCGGTGAGCCCGAGCCTGCACCCGTCAGCGTGCTGGGCGGCTACCGGCAGCTGTGGCTCGACCTCAAGTCGGAGTGGCGCCGTGACCGCAACCTGGTCTACTACCTGGGGGTCAGCGCCGTCTTTAGGGACGGGCTGGCCGGTGTCTTCGCCTTCGGCGCGGTGCTCGGTGTCGGCGTCTACGGAGTCTCGCAGTCCGACGTGCTGATCTTCGGCGTGGTGGCCTCGACGGTCGCGGCCACCGGCGCGGTGGTCGGCGGCCTGCTCGACGACCGGATCGGCGGCAAGCGGGTGATCGTTGGCTCGCTGGCGGCCATGATCGTCGTCGGGCTGACCCTGCTGAGCCTGTCCGGCCCGGTGGCCTTCTGGGTGTGCGGGCTGCTGCTGTGCCTGTTCATCGGACCCATCCAGTCGGCGTCGCGCACCCTGCTGCTGCGGATGGCCAGCCACGGCAAGGAGGCGGTCGCCTTCGGCCTGTTCACCATGGCCGGGCGGGCCGCGGCCTTCCTGGCCCCGTGGCTGTTCTTCGTCTTCGTCGATGCCTTCAACGCCGACCGCGCCGGGTTGGGCGGCATCTGCGTGGTGCTGGCCGCCGGCTTGATCGGGATGCTGGCGGTGAAGGTTCCGCGCTAGGCGGCGCCGGTGCAGATGGTCAGCCCCCGCCCGGAGCGCTGCCGCACCTGAACGCCGTTGACCGACACGCTGCACGTCACGTCACGCCCGACGTTGACCACCGCGACGCTGGCGGACCCGCGCGCCGGTGAGGACAAGCTGACTTCCTTACTCCACGGCAGCATCACGTTGAACTCGGTCTGCATGACCCCGCCGGTGTCGACGTAGGTGATGTTGATGGCCCGGCCGTCACCGTCGACCTTGTAGACGACGGTATCGGTGCCCGTCGGGCTGGTGGTTTCGCCGGGAAGCGGCGCGGTCGGGGCGCCGCTGGGTGTCGGCAGCGTGGCGACTACATCTACACGTTGCTCTACTTCTTTCTGTTCTGAATGTTACGGAGCACACCGAGATCTATACGATCATCTTCTTCGGCAGCGTCAGATGTGGCTAAGAGACAGCACCGCAACCGTGGACTCCCTCGACGAACTGGTGACGATCACCAGCGCGATGACGAGCCCGACCACGAGCAACACGGCCACCCCGGCCAGGATCCACAACCAGCGCGGCGACTTGGGCGGTTGCGGGGGAGGCGGGTCCGCAGGTGGGTAGCCGGTGCCGGGCTGCCAGTATGTGGGCAGCTGCTCGGTGGGTTGCGTCGCCGGCGGAACGTATCCCGACCCGTAGCCGTAGTACTGCCCCGCGTAGGCGGGGTCGCCGTTCGGCGGGTAGCCGGTACCCGCCTGCTGCGTCGGGTCTGACCACTCTGTTCGACGCGGATCGCTCATTGCCACCTCATGCCTGCAGGGTACCGAGTCTCGGCAGCCCCTGGTTTCCCCCGAAAGCTCAGCACCGTGTTTACCACCGGTGGGCCGCGTGGAACGTGGTACCGGGTAACTGCGTGGTCAGCGACGAGTGAGGTGACGTGGAGCGGGACGTTCGGGCGACATACGGCGCTTCGGTCTCACCCGATGGCACCGCCTTCGCCCATCTCGTCGACGACGGCGGTTACCCGCGCGCAGTCCAGCGGTTCCTGCGCGGCAGGCATGCCAGCGCCTCGCGGGACGTTGAGCTGCCTGTCGACGGGCCGGTGACCAAGGTGATCCATTCCGCCGACGGCCACTGGCTGGCCTGCCAGGTTGCCCCCGACGGTGGCACCCGCACCCAGATCTGGGTGGTCACCACCGACCCCGACGACCGGATGGCGCGGCGGATCGATCGGATGGACACCGGCACCGCCGAGCTGATCGCCTGGGACGGCACCCGGGTGTGCGCGATCCTCACCGGGCAGGACGGAGTGGGCCAGTCCACGCTGATCGACCCGGCCGACGGTGCGGTGAGCGTGCTGGATCGCCGCTCCGGGGGCAGGCTGATCGACGCGTGGGCCGATTCGGCGTTGATCAGAGTCGGCCCGCGCGGCTACCGCGAGTTGATCATGCTGCGCGGGACGACCGAAATCGCTTTGCTCCCTTCGGATCCCGGATCGAGCACCGAGTCGGGTGTCATTCTCGACGACCACGTACCCCGTCGGCTCCGCTCGGGTCCCGACGGTGAGCTGACCACCCTTTACCCGCCGGGCGAATACGTGCGCGCTCTGATTCGCAGCGACAACGGTGCCTCGCACGCCCGCCTGCTCGAGGTCACTGTCACCCCGGACGGCGTCGCCTACCACGTCGTCGCCGAACGGGCCGGGCACGATCTCGATGAGTTCGTCGTCAGCGACGACCTGTCGACCGTGGCCCTGTTGTGGAACATCAACGGCTGCAGTGAGTTACAGATTCTGGAGTACGCCGACAACACGCTGACCGAACCGATCCCGCTACCCAACATGGTGGCCGGTGAACTCTCCATCAGCGCGGGCGGGTCACTGGTCGCGATGACGGTGCAGGGACCGGATCTGCCGCGCACTGTCGAAGTGGTGGACCCCCGGTCACGGCAGTGGGAGCGCATCGACCGCAAGCCCAGCAGTGGCCCGGTCTCGTCCGCACCGGCGTTGCACACCCTGATGGCACGCGACGGCCGCCGACTGTCGGGCTGGTTGTATCGCCCGGCGCCGCAGGTCGAACAGATCGGTGCGCTCGTCTACTTGCACGGCGGACCGGAGGGGCAGGCGCGGCCGGGTTACAGCGAGATCTTCCCGCACCTGCTCGACGAGGGAGTGACGGTGTTCGCCGTGAACGTGCGGGGCTCGGGTGGTTTCGGCCGCGAGTTCTGCCACGCCGACGACCGGGACAAGCGCTTCGCCGCGATCGACGACGTCGCCGACTGCGCCCAATACCTTGTCTCGCAAAACCATGCCGAACCCGGTCGCATCGCGTGTGCCGGTTGGTCCTACGGCGGCTATCTGACGATGGCAGCATTGGCGTTTCATCCCGGACTGTTCGTCGCGGGGGTCAGCATCTGCGGAATGAGTGACCTGACGACGTTCTACCGCAATACCGAACCGTGGATCGCCGCCGCCTCCTATGCCGAATACGGGCATCCGGTTGCCGATCGCGCGCTTCTGGAGGCACTTTCCCCGCTGCGCCGAGTGCAGTCATTGACCGCGCCGTTGCTGGTCGTTCACGGCGCCAACGACACCAACGTGCCGGTCAGCGAGTCCGAGCAGATGGTCGAGGCGCTGCACAGACTCGGCCGAAAGGTGCGCTATCTGCTCTTCGCCGATGACGGGCACGAGATCACCCGACGCGAGAACCACACTGTCCTGGCCGGCGCGGTGGCCGACTGGCTGAAGACCTCTTTTGGCTCAAATGTTTAGGGAACTGTCGGACGGGTAAACCCCTGTCCGCCAAGTGGTGCGGACTATCGAGGGAGGCTCACCATGCGAGGCCGCGGAATTCTGGGAGTGATCGTGATCGTCTGGCTGCTGATCGGAGTATTCGCTACCTGGCAGCGCGGCTACTTTTCGAACACCCAAGCCAACTGCGCTACGGCAGGGTCCATCGCTTTGACTGTCGTTGCCGGACCGTTGAACTACGGCGGCGTCAATCCCAAAGTGGCGGACTGCAACCTGCCGCAGCCCAGCCAGTAGTAGGGCGAAAGAAGTTCAGCAAGCAACGTTTTGAAGGAGAAACAATGATTGTGTTCGGAGCGATTCTGCTCATCCTGGGATTCGTGCTGAAGATCCAGATCCTGTGGACCATCGGCATCATCCTGCTCGTTGTCGGTGCGGTCCTGTGGCTGTTGGGTGCCGTCGGACGGCCGGTCGCGGGTCGCCGCTACTGGTATTGACCGACTGCGCGGCGCTGACGGTCGCCCGTTGTTGACAACGCGGCGACCGTCATCGCCCGCAGGACATCGCGTGAACGCCCCGGGTCGGCCTTTGCCGCCAGGGGCTTCATGCTGTGTGGGGTGGAGTTGAGCAGACCGAACACCGCGTGCGCCATCAGGCGCGCCTCGGATTCATCGAGTGCCGGGTCGAGTTCGCGGAGCACCGACACCCACACTTCGACGTAGCTGCGCTGGGCCCGGCGCACCTGTCGCTGCGCGGCCGCAGGCAGGTTGGCCATGTCGCGGTCCTGAATTCGGATCAGGTCCGACTCGCCCAGCGCGAAGTCGAGATGGAACTCGATCAGACCCTCCAGCGCCCCTGCCGCGGTATCGGCCCCCGCCACCACCGCTTGGGCGCCGGCCAGCAGCCGGGTGCTGATGCCCACCAGGAGCTCGACCAACAGCGCTTCTTTGTTGGGGAAGTGCCGATAGATCGCCGGGCCGCTGACCCCGGCGGCCGAGCCGATGTCCTCGAGCCGCACCGCCAGGAAGCCCTTCTCGGCCATCAGTCGTTCGGCGGCCGCCAGCAGAGCGGAGCGTCGATCCGACTTCTGCCTGCTGCGGCGGCTTGGCGCCTCGGGCATGGAACCCTCCGGGACACGTCTGGACGTTTCGGTTAATCTTCACTAACCTAACACGAGTTAGTCGTCATTAACTCAATTGCGACGGGACCTCGACGATGACTTCACCGGCCGCCAACCGCGAGGCGCACACGCAGCTCGTCGAGCAGCTCCGCGCGAAGCTGGCAGCTGCCGCGCTCGGCGGCCCCGAACGCGCTCGCGAACGGCACGTGTCCCGCGGCAAATTGCTCCCGCGAGATCGGGTCGACGGCCTGCTCGACCCGGGCAGCCCGCTGTTGGAGATCGCACCGCTGGCCGCCGACGGCATGTACGACGATGACTGCCCGGCCGCGGGGATCATCACCGGCATCGGCCGGGTCGCCGGGCGCGAATGCATGATCGTGGCCAACGACGCGACGGTCAAAGGCGGCACCTACTACCCGGTGACCGTCAAGAAGCACCTGCGCGCCCAGGAGATCGCGCTGCAGAACCGGCTGCCCTGCATCTATCTGGTGGACTCTGGCGGAGCGTTCCTGCCACGCCAGGACGAGGTGTTTCCAGACCGCGATCACTTCGGGCGGATCTTCTTCAACCAGGCCACCATGAGCGCCGCGGGCATCGCCCAGATCGCCGCGGTGCTGGGGTCGTGCACCGCCGGCGGCGCCTACGTTCCGGCGATGAGCGACGAAGCCGTCATCGTGCGCAACCAGGGCACGATCTTCCTCGGCGGCCCCCCGCTGGTGAAGGCGGCGACCGGCGAGGTCGTCACCGCCGAGGAGCTCGGCGGCGGCGACCTGCACTCCAAAACCTCCGGTGTCACCGACCATCTCGCCAACGACGACCGCGACGCGCTGCGCATCGTGCGTCGCATCGTCGACACCCTGGGCCCGCGCGAGCCGCGGCCGTGGGAGGTCCGCCCGACCGTCGAGCCCATCGCCGATCAGCACGAGCTCTACGACGTCGTGCCCGTCGATGCCCGGGTGCCCTACGACGTCCACGAGGTCATCACCCGCATCGTCGACGGCGGCGAGTTCACCGAGTTCAAAGCCGAGTACGGCACCACGCTGGTCACCGGATTCGCCCGGATCCACGGCCACCCGGTGGGCATCGTCGCCAACAACGGTGTGCTGTTCGGCGAATCCGCCCTCAAGGGAGCACATTTCATCGAGCTGTGCGACAAGCGGATGGTGCCGCTGGTGTTCCTGCAGAACATCACCGGCTTCATGGTCGGCCGGGACTACGAGGCCGGCGGCATCGCCAAGCACGGCGCCAAGATGGTGACCGCGGTGGCATGTGCGCGGGTTCCGAAGCTCACCGTCGTCATCGGCGGCTCGTACGGGGCGGGCAACTACTCGATGTGTGGGCGCGCGTATTCGCCGCGGTTCCTGTGGATGTGGCCCAACGCTCGTATCTCGGTGATGGGGGGCGAGCAGGCCGCCTCGGTGCTGGCCACCGTCCGCGGCGAGATGACGCCGGAAGAGGAAGAGGCGTTCAAGGCCCCGATCCGCGAACAGTATGAGCACCAGGGCAACCCGTATTACTCGACCGCCCGGCTGTGGGACGACGGCGTGATCGATCCGGCTGACACCAGAACTGTTCTGGGGCTGGCACTTTCGGTCACCGCCAACGCTCCCGTTGAACCGGTGTCCTACGGCGTCTTCAGGATGTGACGATGTTTACCAGAGTCCTTGTCGCCAATAGGGGCGAGATAGCGGTGCGGGTCATGCGTACCCTGCGGGCCATCGGCATCGAATCGGTGGCGGTCTACAGCGACGCCGACGCGGGTGCACGCCACGTCGCCGAGGCCGACGTCGCCGTCCGCATCGGCCCGCCGCCGGCCCGGCAGAGCTATCTGGACATCGACGCGGTGGTTGGTGCTGCGCTGCAGACCGGCGCCCAGGCCGTTCACCCCGGCTACGGATTCCTTTCGGAGAACTCCGATTTCGCCGCAGCGCTGGAGAGCACGGGCATCACGTTCATCGGGCCGCCCAGTGGCGCCATCCGCACCATGGGCGACAAGATCGCATCCAAAGCGGCGGTCTCGGCGTTCGGCGTGCCGGTGGTGCCCGGAATCGCCCGGCCCGGGCTCGCCGACGCCGAGCTCATCGAGGCCGCCGAAGACATCGGGTACCCGATCCTGGTGAAACCGTCCGCGGGCGGCGGCGGCAAGGGGATGCGCCGCGTCGACGACGCCGCCGATCTGCCTGCCGCGCTGGTTGCGTCGCGGCGCGAGTCGGCCGCGGCGTTCGGCGACGACACCCTGTTCCTCGAACGATTCGTCCTGCGGCCCAGGCATATCGAGGTTCAGGTGCTCGCCGACAGCTACGGCACCGTGCTGCATTTCGGTGAGCGGGAGTGCAGCCTGCAGCGCCGCCATCAGAAGGTCATCGAGGAGGCCCCGTCGCCACTGCTGGACGCTGCCACCCGCGCACGCATCGGCGCCGCGGCGTGCAACACCGCCCGAAGCGTCGACTACCGCGGCGCGGGCACCGTCGAGTTCATCGTCTCCGCCGACCGTCCCGACGAGTTCTTCTTCCTGGAGATGAACACCCGGCTGCAGGTTGAGCACCCGGTGACCGAACTGGTCACGGGGTGGGATCTGGTCGAATGGCAGATCCGCATCGCTGCGGGGGAGAAGCTGCACGCGACCCAGGACGACATCACCATGACCGGCCACGCCATCGAGGCCCGGGTGTACGCCGAAGACCCGGCGGCGGGCTTCCTGCCCACCGGCGGGCCGGTGCTGGGACTGCGGGAGCCGGCCGGTGTCGGCGGGCAGGAGCGAAGCGACTCGGGGTTCAACTCACGCGTGCGAGTGGATTCGGGCCTGGCGGTCGGGACGACGGTCGGCAGTGACTACGACCCGATGCTGTCGAAGGTGATCGCCTATGGGGCGGACCGCTCGACCGCGCTGCGCACCCTGGACCGGGCGCTGTCGCAGACAGCGGTGCTGGGGGTGGGCACCAACGTCGAGTTCCTCCGGTTCCTGCTGGCCGACGGCGACGTGGCCGCGGGCCGCCTCGACACCGGGCTGATCGACCGGCTGGTCTATACCGCCGAACCCGTCGACGACGCGGTCCTGATCGCCGCGGCGGCCTACCGCTGGCTGCAGCGATGGCCTGCGACACCGGCAGACCTCTGGGATGTCCCGTCCGGCTGGCGGGCCGGTGAACCTGCCCCCACGAGAATCCGGCTGCGCTCGGGGCCGCGCACCGACCACGTCCACATCACCGGCACACCAGGGGCCGCCACCGCCCGCGTCGAGGACGGTGAAAGTGTCTCGCTTGCAGCCGAACTGGACGGCGACGAGCTCACCGTGACGGTCGGGGGCATCCGCGCCACCTACCTCGCCGCCGTCGACGGTCACCGGATCTGGCTGGCCGGTGCGGGCCGGACGGTCGCGGTCGAGGAGATGCGCGAGGCCTCGGTCCGCGCCGACGACGCGCACAGCGGCGACGCCGAACTCGTCAGCCCGATGCCGGGTTCCGTCGTCGCGGTCAACGTCGGAAACGGTGAGACTGTGCCCGCCGGCACCGTCGTGGTCGTCGTCGAAGCGATGAAGATGGAGCATTCGCTCACCGCCCCGGTCGACGGCGTCGTAGAACTTCTGGTCGCCGTCGGCGACCAGGTGAAGGTGGGTCAGCTGCTCGCCACGATCACAGCCACCACACAAGAGAAAGCCACGTCCGATGAGTGACTTCCTGTCCACGGGAACCCTTCCCGACGAGTATCAGCAACTGGCCAAGACGGTCCGCGACTTCGCGCGCAACGTCGTCGCACCGGTGGCGGCCAAACACGACGCCGAGCATTCCTTCCCCTATGAGGTCGTCGCCGGGATGGCCGACATGGGCTTGTTCGGCCTGCCGTTCCCCGAGGAGTACGGCGGCATGGGAGGCGACTACTTCGCCCTGTGCCTGGCGCTGGAGGAACTCGGCAAGGTCGACCAGAGCGTCGCCATCACCCTGGAGGCCGGGGTGTCGCTCGGCGCGATGCCCGTCTACCGGTTCGGCACCGAGGCCCAGAAGCGGGAATGGCTGCCGCAGTTGACCAGTGGGCAGGCCCTGGGTGCGTTCGGTCTCACCGAGGCCGGCGGTGGCACCGACGCCGGTGCCACCAAGACCACCGCCCGGTTGGATGGGTCAACCTGGGTTATTAATGGCTCCAAGCAGTTCATCACCAACTCCGGAACCGAGATCACCAAGCTGGTCACCGTCACCGCCGTCACCGGAACCGTCGGCGATCGCCGCGAGATCTCCTCGATCCTGGTGCCAGTGCCCACAACGGGATTCACCGCCGAACCGGCCTACGACAAGGTCGGTTGGAACGCCTCCGACACCCATCCGCTGACCTTCGAGGATGTCCGGGTGCCCGCAGAGAACCTGCTCGGTGAACGCGGTCGCGGCTACGCCAACTTCCTGCGCATCCTCGACGAAGGCCGGATCGCCATTGCCGCGCTGTCCACCGGTGCGGCGCAGGGATGTGTCGACGAGAGCGTCAAGTACGCCAAGGAACGCAGCGCCTTCGGCCAGCCGATCGGCCGCTACCAGGCCATCGAGTTCAAGATCGCCCGCATGGAGGCCCGCGCCCATGCCGCCCGCACCGCCTACTACGACGCCGCCGCGCTGATGCTCGCGGGCAAGCCGTTCAAGAAGGAAGCCGCGATCGCCAAGCTCGTCGCGAGTGAAGCCGCGATGGACAACGCGCGCGACGCCACCCAGATCCACGGCGGCTACGGCTTCATGAACGAGTATCCCGTCGCCCGCCACTACCGCGACAGCAAGATCCTCGAAATCGGTGAAGGGACAACCGAAGTGCAGCTGATGCTGATCGCCCGGGAGTTGGGTGTGGCATGACGGAGGAACGGATCGTCGAACAGCGCGGGCTGTGGTTCGAGGAATTCGAACTCGGGGTGCGCTACCTGCACCGGCCAGGGCGCACCATCACCGAGGCCGACAACGTGCTGTTCACCACGCTGACGATGAACACCCAGGCGCTGCATCTGGACGCCGCGTTCTCCGATGCGCTGCCGCCGTTCCATCAGCGGCTGGTGAACTCGATGTTCACGCTGTCGACGCTGGTGGGCCTGTCGGTGGCGCAGCTGACCCAGGGCACCATCGTCGGCAACCTCGGGTTCAGCGAGATCGCCTTCCCCAAACCGCTGTTCCACGGTGACACTCTCTACGCTGAGACGGTGATCACCGACAAGCGGGAGTCCAAAAGCCGCCCCGGTGAAGGCATCGTGACCTTTGCGCACACGGGGCGTAATCAGCACGGCGACATCGTCGCGACGGCTGCCCGCAAGACCATGGTCCGTAAGAGGCCGGTCTGATGACGCTGACCGAACCCGGGCCGGGCTGGCTGTTCTGCCCCGCCGACCGCCCCGAACGCTTCGAAAAGGCAGCGGCTGCAGCCGATGTCGTCATCCTCGACCTCGAGGACGGTGTCGCGGCCAACGACCGCGAGGCCGCGCGGGAGGCGCTGGTGAGCACCCTGCTGGACCCGGGCCGCACCGTCGTGCGCATCAACCCGTCGACCACCGCCGATCACGCACGCGACCTCGAAGTCTTAGCCCGTACCCCGTACACCACCGTGATGCTGGCCAAAACCGAATCCGCCGAGCAGGTCGCAGCGCTGGCCCCGCTGGACGTGGTGGTCCTCGTCGAGACCCCGATCGGTGCACTCGCCGTTACCGAGACCGCCCGGGTCGACAACGCCTACGCGGTGATGTGGGGCGCCGAGGACTTGTTCGCGGTCCTCGGCGGCACCGACAACCGCTACCCGGACGGTAGCTACCGGGAGGTGGCCCGCCATGTGCGCTCGCAGAGCCTGCTGGCCGCCAAGGCCTACGGCAAGCTCGCGCTGGACTCGGTGTTCCTCGACATCAAGAACCTCGACGGGCTGCGCGCCGAGGCCGATGACGCCGTCGCCGTCGGATTCGACGCAAAGGTAGCGATCCACCCTAGCCAGATTGCCGAGATACGGAAGGCCTACCATCCCACCGCCGAGCAAGTACGTTGGGCGCGACACGTATTGGCGGCAGCGCGCGATGAGCGCGGTGTCTTCCAGTACGAGGGCATAATGGTAGATGCCCCGGTGCTGCGGCGAGCAGAGCGTATCGTCCAGCTCTCGCCCGAACCCGGCCGTTAGCTGGCACTCCGCCACAACGGATTTTGCTCTGACCGCCTCCGCGCTGAGCAGACCTGAGGTCGTGACGGCCGAACATGCCGTCCGCGTGGCCACAAGGAGGCGGCATGGGTCAGTTGGTGCAGTTCATCGCACCCGACGGAACCGCTACGGCGGACTCCGACTACCGGCTGCCGCCAGAAACCTTGGCCTGGCTCTACGAACACCTCGTCCTCACCCGCGACCTCGACGGGGAGTTCGTCAACCTGCAGCGCCAGGGCGAATTGGCGCTGTATGCCTCATGTCGCGGGCAGGAAGCCGCCCAGGTCGGTGCCGCGGCGTGCCTGCGCAAGACCGACTGGCTGTTCCCGCAATTTCGTGAGCTCGGCGTCTTCCTGGTGCGCGGTATCGCACCGGGGCAGGTCGCGGCGGTGTGGCGAGGATCCTGGCACGGCGGCCTCGGCTTCACGGCGAAATGTTGTGCGCCGATTACGATCCCCATCGCCACCCACGCCCCGCATGCCGTCGGTGCCGCGATGGCCGCTCAGCGACTCGGCGAGAAGACCGTCACAGTGGCGTTCCTCGGTGACGGCGCCACCAGTGAAGGCGACACCCACGAGGCCATGAACCTGGCCGCCGTCGAGAACGCACCGTGCGTGTTCTTCGTCCAGAACAACCAGTGGGCGATCTCGGTGCCGGCCAGCAGGCAGTACGCCGGGCCGTCGATCGCAGATCGCGCCGCCGGATACGGGATGGCGGGGGTGATCGTCGACGGCAACGACGTCCTGGCCTGTTACCGGGTGATGAGCGAGGCCGCTGAACGTGCCCGCACCGGCGGAGGACCGACCCTGATCGAGGCCATCACCTACCGGATGGGCCCGCACACCACCTCCGATGACGCCGACCGATACCGGCCGGAAGAAGAAGTCGCCCTGTGGGCGGCCCGCGATCCGATCACTCGCTACCGCATCTACCTCGAGTGCCTCGGAGTGCTCGACGAGCGGCTGGAACACCGGGTGGCGGCCCGCTCGGCGCGGCTGCGGGCCGAGCTTCGTGCCGCGGTGGTCGATGCTCCCGAGCCGGATGTAGGGGAGCTCTTCGACGTCGTCTACGCAGAGCCGACGCCGCTGATGGCCACCCAGCGCGCGCAACTGCTGTCCGAAATGGCGAAGGAGAACTGAGATGACCCAGATCATCGAGCCGCCGGCGTTCATGAGCACCTTGCCCGAGGTCACCACGCTGACCATGGCGCAGGCGATCAACCGTGCACTACACGATGCGATGGCGGCCGACGACCGCGTCCTGGTCTTCGGCGAGGACGTCGCCCAACTCGGCGGGGTCTTCCGCATCACCGAGGGTTTGACCGAAACCTTCGGAGCACAGAGGTGTTTCGACACCCCGCTCGCCGAGTCGGCGATCATCGGAATGGCGGTCGGCCTGGCCCTGCGCGGGTTCGTCCCGGTGCCCGAGATCCAATTCGACGGCTTCTCCTACCCGGCGTTCGACCAGGTGGTCAGTCACCTCGCCAAGTACCGCACCCGCACCAGGGGCGAGGTGGACATGCCGGTGACGGTTCGTATCCCGTCGTTCGGCGGTATCGGTGCGGTGGAACATCACTCGGAGTCCACCGAGACGTACTGGACGCACACGGCGGGGCTGAAAGTGGTGGTGCCGTCTTCTCCGTCGGACGCCTACTGGCTACTGCGCCATGCCATCTCGTCCCGCGACCCGGTGATCTACCTGGAACCCAAACGCCGCTACTGGGGCCGCGAGGCCGTCGACCTCGTCGAACCGGCGCCCCCGATCGGGCGCGCCGTCGTGCGCAGGGCGGGTAGTGACGTCACGGTGCTGACCTACGGCGGGCTGGTCGCCACCGCACTTGGTGCCGCGGAGATCGCCGAGGCCGATCTGGAAGTGATCGACCTGCGGTCGTTGAACCCCTTGGACTTCGAGACCGTCGCAGCGTCGGTGACCAAGACCGGGCGCGCGGTGATCATGCACGAAGGGCCGCGGACATTGGGCTTCGGGGCCGAGCTGGCCGCCAGGATCTCCGAGGAGTTGTTCTACGACCTGGAAGCTCCGGTGTTGCGGGCCACCGGATTCGACACCCCCTACCCGCCGGCCCGGATGGAGAAGGTGTGGCTGCCCGGCGTCGACCGGCTGCTGGACTGTGTCGAGAAAGCGACGCGACGGCCATGAGCGACTTCCTGGTTCCCGACCTCGGCGAAGGCTTACCGGACGCCACGATCACCGGCTGGGCGGTCTCGGTGGGTGACGTCGTCGAACTCAACCAGACCCTGTGCACCGTCGAGACCAACAAGGCCGAGGTCGAGATACCCAGCCCATACTCGGGCCGGATCGTCGCTCTCGGCGGTGCCGAAGGCGAAACACTGCCCGTGGGAACGCTGTTGGTCCGCATCGACACCGGTGCGCCGGAGCCGCGCACACCGGTCCTCGTCGGTTACGGCACCGACAATGGCATGGATCGCAGCAGGCGGGTACGGGCGGCGCCCAAGGTGCGCAAGCTGGCGGCTGAACTTGCTGTGGACCTGGCGAGCCTGGCACCGGGATCAGGTGCCGATGGGATCGTCACCCGCGACGACATCGAAGCCGCTGTGGGTGCGGAAACGGTTGCAGTGCAGGGTGTTCGGGCGCGGATGGCCACGCAGATGTCGTTGTCGCGCAGCCGAATTCCCGATGCGCACGCAAGTGTGCAGGTGGAGTGTTCGGCGCTGCTCCGGTTGCGCGACCGGCTGGCGGTGACGCCGTTCGTGCTGACACTGCGGATGCTGCTCATCGCGTTGAGCCGGCATCGGTTGCTCAATGCGACCTGGGTGGACGGTGATGGTGGCGCGCAGATCCGGCTGCACTCAGATATCCGGCTGGGGGTCGCGGTGGCTACCGAGCGGGGCTTGGTGGTGCCGGTGATCGCGGATGCGCACCGGCTCACCACGCGCCGGCTTGCCGCCGCCGTCGAACAGCTCGTCGACAACGCGCGAAGCGGGTCGTTGTCCCCGGCCGAGTTGGGCAATTCGACGTTCACGGTGTCGAACTTCGGCGCCCTGGGCCTCGACGAAGGAGTGCCGGTCATCAACTATCCCGAGGCGGCGATCCTGGGCGTCGGCTCCCTGCGGCCACGCGCGGTCGTGATCGACGACGAGGTGGTGGCCCGCCCGACGATGACGCTGACGTGCGCCTTCGATCACCGGGTCGCCGACGGCGCTCAGGTCGCGGCGTTTCTCACCGATCTGCGCGGACTGATCGAAGCGCCGGAGACCGCGCTATTGGATTGTTAGGCCTGCGGATACGGCCAGTAGCGCTTGTTGTAGCCGAGCTGACGCGCCGCGATCTGGGCCTGGCGGTCGTACGGGATCGCCGGCAGGTTGAGCGCGCTGATGGGCACGACGTATGAGCTGACGTTCGGGTCGGTGGTGTTGGCGGGGTCGAAGTCCTGGAATCGGATGGAGATCGTCCCCTGATTCAGGCCGCCGGTGGACACCCAGTTGACGAAGCCCGGGTCGGAGGGCGAGACCACGATGGTGTAGCTACCGTCGCCGTTGGCGACCGCCTGGCTGGCGTTGAGGCTGGTCTGCTCGTCCCAGTAGTTGTTGGTGATCGTCCAGTCGTTGGTCACCGGCACCACGAAGTACTTCGCGTTGTTGGGCTTGATGGTGATCACCAACGCGTCGTCGTTGCCGAGCTGGAAGTAACCGGTGCTCTGCAACTGAGTGGACAGGAACTCCGCATTGTGGGCGGGATCGGTGAGCACATTCGGCGCCTTCTGGGTGGCCACCCCCATGTACTTGTCCTCGCCGCTGATCCCGAGCAGCAGCATGATCGTGGCGGCCTCCACGGACTGCAGGATGCGGGGTGCGGACAGCGGCGGAATGAGTGAAACCAGCTGTGTCAGAAGCGGGTTGGACGATACCAAGGGTCCGATCCCCGGGATGGCGAAGCCGCCGATCTGGCTGAACAGGCTGTCCGGCGGGCCGCTGACCCGCAGGATCGACAGGCTCATCGGTTGTTCGTTGTTCCAGTCCGCCAACGTGTTTCGGGTCGTGATGAGTGTTGTGCCGGGCGGCAGGTACAGATGGTTGGTCTGGCCCGGGGCGGTGGGCGTGGAATCGACGGTGATGGTGAACGAACCGTCCGAACCGACGACGAGGTCTTTACCATTGAGGTTGTCGGCGGTCGTCCCGCTCAATCCGGTCAGCACGCTGAAGTTGGTGTCGGCAGGCAGCGACCCGTCGAACCGTCCGGTGATGACGTACTTCGAGGCGTTGTTCACCCCGACGAAGCGGTAGATCGTGTCGGGGTTGTCGTACCAGATCCGCGCACCGGAGAAGCTCTGCATGTACCAGTCGTGCGGCGGATTGACCTGCTGCAGGATCTTCGGACTGTTCGAATTGAGCAGCAGCACTTCGATAGCCGCCTGGTTGGCGTACTCGGTGACAGCCTGGTCCAGCTGGGCCATATTGACCTGATCAGCACCGCCCACGGCGGCGAAGTTCTTCCGAGCCGCCAGCCACCACCCCGCTTTGAGGACGATCTTGGCCACCTGCATGATCGGCGAATTCGCGATCTGGGCGACGAGTTTCTCAGCCTGGAGCTGATCGGCGGTGGCGAGCACAGTGTTCGGAAGTGTACTTCCCGGGTTCTGCAGCACGGTCACCTGTTGTGTGGCGGTGGCGCCGCCGCCGGGTGCGAAAAGCGTTGCCAGCCCGTGCCAATGCGGCGCGTTGCCCGGGCGGTCGTCAGCGGTCACGGTGAAGGTGTCGGTTCCGCCGAGTGTCGTGAAGTCCGGGTCGGGGGAGTAGGTGAACGTCCCGTCGGCATGGATTTGGACATTGCCGTGCTGAGCGCCGCTGGCGGTGTAGGTCAGGGCGTAGCCGTTGGCCTGGGATGCGTTGAGGGTGCCGGTGATGACGCCGTCGGGGGCCTGGACGTTCTGGGCCGCGTTGTAGGCGAGCACCGGGGTCTGCGCGAAGAACGTGTTGCCGATGCTCGGAGGGGGTTGGCTGGCGGTCTGGGCCTGTTCGACTTCTCGGCGCGCATAACCGACGAGATCGGTCAAGGATGTCGCGGTCGTCGGGACCACCGGGCGGCCCGGGCTGGCGACGGCGGCGCTCGGGCGCGCGGTCACCTGAATGACACGGGTGCGGTTGGGTGCTGCCCGGTTATCGGTGGACTTGGCGGGCTGCCGCGCGGAGTGCGCTGTGGAGCTTCCGGTGTCGGCAGCCGCGATTCCGGGAGCGTTGGCGACGGCCAGCCCGATGCCGAGGGCGAAGGCGAGCGCCCCGACCCGTCCGATAGTGGGAGAACATCGGCCAGGTGTGTTCTGCATCACATGCGGACTGTAGGGGATCAGATGACCGTGCGGCCCCGAATTGTCTGGGGTGCCGACTAGTATCGAACATATGTGCGAATCAATGTGGGATATCGGCCCTGCCGTCGAGGAGTCGGCGCTGGTCGAGCGTATTGCCGCCCTCGAGCGGCTCAAGGCGGCGGCCGCCGCCAGGCAGGCTCGTCTGGCAGTCGCTCTGGATACGGCGCGTCGAAACGCCGAGGAGGCCGCCGGAATTCCGGCCGCACGACGAGGTAAGGGTGTGGCTACCGAGGTGGCGCTGGCGCGGCGGGACTCGCCGGCTCGTGGTGGCCGGCATCTGGGCTTCGCCAAGGCGCTGGTCAACGAGATGCCCCACACCCTGGCAGCGCTGGAAAGCGGTGTGTTGTCAGAGTGGCGGGCAACTCTGATTGTGCGGGAGTCGGCCTGCCTGGCCGTCGAGGACAGAAACCGGCTCGACGAGGAACTGTGCGCTGACCCGACCACGCTGGACGGTGTCGGGGATGCGGCACTGACGGCCGCCGCAAGGGCGATCGCTTATCGCCTCGACCCGCACGCAGTGGTGGACCGGGCGGCCAAGGCGGCCGGTGAGCGCACGGTGACGATCCGGCCCGCGCCGGACACGATGACGTATCTGACCGCGCTATTGCCGGTGGCTCAGGGTGTGGCCGTGTATGCCGCTCTCAAGCGAGAGGCCGACGTCTGCTTCGACGGGCGTTCCCGCGGGCAGGTCATGGCCGACACTCTCGTCGAGCGGGTGACCGGGCGGCCTGCGGACGTACCCGTACCGGTATCGGTGAATGTGGTGATCTCCGACCAGGCACTGCTCGGTGCCGAGTGCGGGTCCGCGGCAATCGTCGGCTACGGCTCGGTGCCTTCGGCCGTTGCGCAGAAGTTGGTCTTGGACGCCGTGGCGGACAAGCGGTCGCGCGCCACGCTCCGCCGGTTATATGCCCGGCCCGCGGGAGGGGCGCTGGTCGCGATGGAGTCGCGGTCGAGGTTGTTTCCCAAGGGGCTGGCCGACCTTATCGAGGTGCGTGACCATCGCTGTCGGATGCCGTACTGCGACGCGCCGATCCGGCACCGCGACCATGCCAAGCCGCACCGCCGGGGTGGGCGGACCAGTGCGATCAACGGGCTGGGAACGTGTGCTGGATGCAACTACACCAAGGAAGCCGCAGGTTGGAAGGTCGGCACGGGAATCAGTGAAAATGGCAGGCACACTGCCGAATTCACCACTCCTACCGGTGCGCACTACCACTCGGTGGCCCCGCCGGTGCCGGGCACACCCAAGACGGAGCCCACGGAGGTCGAGGTGTGGCTCAACAATCGGCTGGTTGAGCTGGTTGTCGCCTGACGCTATTTGCGCTGAGCGGCAGCCAGCCGGGCTTTGAACTCGGGGGCCTCGATCGAGTCGGCCTGCGGTCCGAGCTCGATGTCCTTGGCGGCCGCGTGATGGTCGGTGTCGAGGAATCCGGGAATCGCCGTGGCGCGCATCGACGCCTTCGTCGCGATCACGACATCGCGCGGCGCCGACGCAGGGCCGGCGGCCAGTTCCAGCGCGGCCGCGACGGGATCATCGGCGATCTCCAGTGCCAACCCGTGGCGCACCGCGGCCTCGGCGTCGAACCGCATGCCGAACAGCAGCGCGGCGCGCGCCACCTGAGGGCCGACGGCTCGCTGCAGCATCCAGGTGGCCCCGCCACCGGGGTGGATGCCGAGCTTCTGGAACCGCGGGTCGAACAGGGCGTGTGGTCCGGCGATGCGGACGTCGGCCGCCAGCGCCAGGTTGAGGCCTGCCCCCACGGCGGCGCCGTTCACCGCCGCGATGGTCGGCAGCGTGCACCGGCCGACCGCCATGAAGCCGGCATAGATCCGTTCGAGGCCTTCGCGGGCGGCCGCCCCGAGAGCCGACAGGTCGGCTCCCGCGCAGAACGCCTTACCTGCCCCGGTGACGACGACGGCGTGGGCCTCGGCTTCGGCGGCCTCGACAGCGGCCCGCAGCTGCTCGGACATCGCATCGGTGACCGCGTTGCGGCGGTCCGGATCGTTGACGGTGATCAGCGCGACACGGTCGCGCACCTCATAGAGGACCAAATCTGGCACGGAACTGAGGCTAGCAATGGTGGCCGGCCCAGCTCAGCTGCGTGGCGAGATCGCCTCGTCGGCGAGCATCGCCAGCACCGGCCCCACGGTGCGGGCGTAGCTGACGGTCACGTGGTTGTCGTCGCGGAACACCAGGTCGTTGCCGATGATCACCGGGCAGACGGTGTCGGTGCAGAACAACGACGACAGGTCGGCATACCACCCGCCCGCCGAGCGAACCGCCGCCGACTCGGTCGCAATACCGTTGGCGTTGAGGGCTGTTGAACGCGCCGGCGTGCAGTCGCGGGTATCGGCCAGATGATCGGACAGGCACACCGGCACGACGGCGTGCGGGTCGGGCACCGGTCCCAGCACCAGCACCCGGCCACCGGTGGCCGTGCGCAGTTCCATGACCAAAGCCTTGAGGCTGTCCAGCCAGGCCCGGTCGTAGGCGGTGAAACCGAAGTCCGCGCCGTAGCGCCGCGACATGTCGAGCACCACCAGTTTCGGGCGCTCGGCCTGCAACCGGTCCATCACCTGCGCGCGCCAGGTCTGGCATTCGGTGTACTCGCGGCCCAGGTACGGGCTGCTGATGCCCACGTCCTGCAGCGGACAGGTGATCTTGGCCATCGTCTCGAGCCGCCAATGCCGTTGCTGGGCAGCAGGTTCCAACCCCGGTAGCCACATCGCGGCGTGCGAGTCACCGACGAGTGCCACCGTGGTCTTGCTCGACAGGTCCCCGGATGCGCAGTCCGGGACTCCGTCGTCGCGCCAGGACCGCACACACCCGTTGACGAACACCGCCGGCTTGTCGGTGGCGGCCTCGGAAAGCGGGGGAGTCAGGTTCGACGGAACGTCGTGGCGCTGCGCGGAGGCGGCCACCGCGGCGGCGATCTTCCCGATCGCATCGGCCAGCGGATCGGCTGCGGTGACCCCGCGCGCCTCGGTCAGCGCCGCCGGAGCGGGGTTGCCATGCCCGACCGAGGTCGGCACGAACATCGGCAACAGCAGGGCCGCGCTGACCGCGACCGCGGTCACCGCGCTGCCGAGCACGAGGCTGCGGCCCGCAGACCGGCGCAGCCGAATCGAGTGCCGCACCGGCCGCTCGACGTAGCGCAAGGTGAGCACCGCCAGCGCGAACGACGCCGACACCGCCACGATGCGACCGGCGAGCCCCAGCTCATGACCGACCAGCAGCGGCGCGAACACCAGCGCCGGCCAGTGCCACAGGTACCACGAATACGACAGCCGGCCGAGGTCCCGCAGCCACGGCGAGGCAAGCCAGCGGCCCACGCCGCGCACCGGGGTGCCGCAGCCTGCGGCGATCACCAGCGCGGTGCCGAGCACCGGAAGCAGCGCCGCGGTGCCCGGATACGGCGTGCGTTCGTCGAACTGCACAGACGCGACGACTACCAGAGCCAGCCCGGCGAACCCCGCCACCGCCGACGATCCCGGCCCGAGTCGCCGCCACACCCGCACCGACAGCGCGACCAGACCGCCGACGGCCAGTTCCCACGCCCGCGACGGCAGGGCGAAGAACGCCCACGGCGGCGCGGACGTCGTCCACGTCAGTGCCAGGGCCAACGACGCGCCCGCGACCACCAGCAGGGCCACGACGTACGGCGACCGCGACCTGATCCGGCGGCGGCGAATCACCCATGCGGTCGCCAGGATCAGCAGCGGCCACACCAGATAGAACTGCTCTTCCACCCCCAGCGACCAGTAGTGCTGGAACGGCGAGGGCAGGTTGTCGGCGAGGTAGTCGGTGCCGTGTATCGCGAATCGGTAATTGCCGACATACAGCGCACTGGCCAGTGCGTCACCCAACGCCGAGCGGGCCTGCAGCGGAGGTAACAGGGTGGCCGCCGCCACCGCCGTGATCACCAGGACCGTGCCCGCCGCCGGCAACAGCCGCCTGGCCCGCGCCGCGTAGAACCGGTACAGACTCACCCCGCCGGTGCCCGACACCTCCGCCATCAACAGGCGGGTGATGAGGAACCCGGAGATGACGAAGAAGACGTCGACGCCGACGAACCCGCCGCCCAGCCCCAGGTGGCCGTGAAAGGCCACCACGGCGACCACCGCGACGGCCCGCAATCCTTCGATGTCAGGGCGAAAGTCAGCGCGCGACGTGCGTCGTCGCGTTCTGGTCGTAGTGGGGGACAGGATGGGCTCATTGTTGCCGTCAGCCGCCCGGTGGCCGTGGTGCCACGCCAGGCAAAAGTCGACGACAGGCGCAGATTTGATTGTTGCGATTCAATTGAGCGGCCCCGCCCCGTGCTCGTCAGAAGGGACGTTTGATGCCCACGATCGTTGCAGAGCCTTTTCCCCTGAACTTCGATGTGGACAGCACAGCGCTGGTCATCATCGACATGCAACGGGATTTCGTGTTGCCCGGCGGCTTCGGTGAGGCGCTCGGCAACGACACCTCTCTGCTGCTGGCCGCCGTCGAGCCGATTCAGCGGGTACTCAACCGTGCGCGCGAGATCGGCATGTTCGTCGTCCACACCCGAGAGGGACACCGTCCCGACCTGTCCGACTGTCCCTCGGCGAAACTCCACCGCGGCGGGCAGACCTTCATCGGTGAGCCCGGGCCGATGGGCCGCATCCTGATCCGCGGCGAGCAGGGCCACGACATCATCGACCAGCTGTACCCGATCGAGGGTGAGCCGGTCATCGACAAACCCGGCAAGGGCACCTTCCACGCCACCGACTTCGGCCAGATCCTGTCCGATCGCGGCATCAAGACCCTGGTGGTGTGCGGGGTGACCACCGAGGTGTGCGTGCACACCACCGTCCGCGAGGCCAACGATCGCGGCTACGAATGTGTGGTGCTGTCCGACGGGGTGGCGTCCTACTTCCCGGTGTTCCAGCGCGTCGCCCTGGACATGATCAAGGCCCAGGGCGGCATCTTCGGCTGGGTCTCGGACTCCGAGCGTTTCCTGGCCGCGGTGTCCTAGTCAGCATGACCACGAACTCCCGGTTCTACCCCAACCTCTACAAGGACTCGGTGTCCTTGATGACGGTGTCGGCGCAGCTGACGTCGGTACCGGGCATCGAAGCCGCCTCGGTCGCAATGGCCTCGGCCACCAACGTCGACAACCTCGCCCAGGCCGGCCTGGGCACCTTCGACGTCCGGCCCAACGACCTCGTCGTCGCGGTCTCAGGCACCGAGGACGCCTGCGCAGAAGCGCTGGCCCTGGCCGACTCATTGCTGTCTGCCGCACCCGGGGGCGGTGACGACACCGTTTCGGCCGCACCGGTCACCAGCATCCAGATGGCCGTCGCCAAGGACCCGGCGCTGAACCTGGCGCTGATCTCGGTACCCGGCGACTACGCCGCCGCCGAGGCGATGAAGGCGCTGCGGCTGGGCCTGGACGTGATGGTGTTCAGCGACAACGTCAGCCCGGAAGCGGAGCTGGCCCTCAAGCAATACGCCCGCGAGGTCGACCTGATGGTGATGGGCCCGGACTGCGGCACCTCGATCGTGAATGGCATCCCGCTCGGGTTCGCAAATGTGGTGCGGCGCGGCCCGATTGGTGTTGTCGGTGCCTCGGGCACGGGCACCCAGGAGGTCACCGTGCGGGTGCACCAGAACGGTTCGGGTATCTCGCAGGCACTCGGCACCGGCGGCCACGACCTGGCCGACGCCATCGGCGGCATCTCCATGCTGTACGGCCTGGCCGCCCTCGACGGCGATCCCGGGACGTCGGTGATCGTGCTGGTCTCCAAACCACCGTCACCCGATGTCGCGGCCACTGTGCTGGCTGCCGCCGAAGCCAGCGACAAACCCGTCGTCGTCATCTTCCTCGGCGCCGACCCGGCCTCGATCACCCGCAACGGTGTGTACGGCGCCGCCTATCTCGCGCAAGCCGCCGACATGGCCGTCGAACTGGCGCGCGGGCAGAAGCCGCAGAGCGGGGAGATCACCATCTCCAACGAGATGCGCCGGGTCCTGGGCGATCTGGCCGGCTCGATGGCGCCCAGCCAACGTTATGTGCGGGGCATCTTCTCCGGCGGCACCTTCTGCTACGAAGCCCAGTTGGTGCACCGCGCCCGCGGCATCTCCGCCTACTCCAACACCCCGGTCACGGGCAACAGCGCACTCGACGACATCCGGATCAGCCTGCAGAACACCATCGTCGACATGGGCGACGACGAATTCACCCAGGGCAGACCGCATCCCATGATCGACCCGTCCCAGAAGGACGCCCGCATCCGCGACGAGGTGGCCGATCCGACGACGGCGGTCGTGCTGTTCGACGTGGTGCTCGGCTACGGATCCGCCGATGATCCGACCGCTGAACTGATTTCGGTCATCGGCACGTCGAAGGCCAAGGCCCGCGCCGAAGGCCGCACCGTCGCGTTCATCGGCTACGTGTGCGGCACCGATCTGGATCCCCAGGACCGTGCAAAGGCCGTCGCCGGTCTCAAGGCGGCCGGTGTCCTGGTCGCGTCGAGCAATGCCGAGGCGGCCGTCTGGTCGGCGGCGCTGATCGCCGAGCGCGAAGGAGTCACCGCGTGAAGAAACTCTTCGACGAAGACATCAAGGTCGTCAACATCGGCCTGCAGGGCTTCGCCAACAACGTCACCGCGGCGGGCGGGCAGGTCACCAATCTCACGTGGGCACCCCCGGCGGGAGCCGATGCGGCACTGGGCTGGACGCTGGCCACTCTGGTGGGCGACCCGCGTATCGAGGATGCCAACCGAACGGCTTACGACCGCTACCTGGCTGCCCAACCCCGCCTGATCGACCTCGTCCGCGCCAGTGAAGCGATCGCCGGCCTGGGTCCGGGGGAGCGGCGCATTCTGCACTCGGGTCCGCCGATCGCGTGGCCAGACATGTGCGGACCGCAGCGCGGCGCGATCGCCGGGGCGATCCTCTACGAGGGCTGGGCCGACGATCTCGACGCGGCCGAGAAGCTCGCCGAAAGTGGTGCGGTGTCACTGGAACCGTGCCACGAGCACAGCGCGGTCGGGCCGATGGCCGGCATCATCAGCCCGTCGATGCCGGTGTGGGTGGTGGAGAACACCGCCGCCGGAAACCGGGCCTACTGCAACCTCAACGAGGGGCTGGGCAAGGTGCTGCGGTTCGGCGCCAACTCGCCCGAGGTCCTCGACCGGTTGCGCTGGCTGGGCAGCGACTTCTTCGACACCATGCAGGTCGCGGTGCGCGGGCTGGTCGACCCGGACCTCAAACCCCTGATGGCACAGGCGCTGCACATGGGCGACGAACTGCACAACCGCAACGCCGCCGCCTCCGCGCTGCTGTTCAAGCGCCTCACGTTGTCGCTGATGGGCGCTGATCTGCCCTCGGATGCGGTGCGCCGCGCGTTGGAGTTCGTGGCCGGCAACGACCACTTCTTCCTCAACGTGTCGATGGCGGCCTGCAAGTCGATGACCGACGCCGCGGCCAATGTGCCGGGCAGCAGCATGGTGACGGTGATGGCACGCAACGGCGTGAACTTCGGCATCAAGCTCAGCGGCACCGGCGACCAGTGGTTCCAGGCACCAGCCAATCCTGTTGACGGACTGTACTTCCCGGGCTACACCGTCGACGACGCGGCCGCCGACCTCGGCGACTCGGCAATCACCGAGACCAACGGCCTCGGTGGGTTTGCGATGGCGGCCTCGCCCGCGATCGTGCAGTTCGTCGGCGGCACCCCTGCGGATGCGACGGCCAACAGCCGCCGCATGCTGGCCATCACACTGGGCGCCAACCCCGCATTCACGTTGCCGCCGTTGAACTTCGGCGGCACACCGGCGGGAATCGACGCCCGGCTGGTGGTCGACTCCGGAGTCCTGCCGATCATCAACACCGGAATCGCCCACCGCCAAGCCGGTGTCGGTCAGATCGGAGCGGGTATCACCACCGCGCCGATGGAATGCTTCAACGACGCACTGGCCGCGCTCGCGGCGGGACTGGAGTGAGCGTGGGAACCGCAATCGTCGCCTTCGGTGGCAATGCTCTGGTCACCGACGCCGAGCACGACTCCATCCCGCAGCAGTACGACACCGTCAGGCGGACCGTCCCACCCCTGATCGACATGGTCGAGCAGGGCTGGAAACTCGTTGTCTCCCATGGCAACGGACCCCAGGTCGGCTTCATCCTGCGCCGCTCGGAGCTGGCCTCCGACGAGGTCGACCCGGTGCCCGTCGACTACGCTGTCGCTGACACCCAGGGCGCGATCGGCTACATGTTCGTCAAGGCGCTGCGCAATGAACTGGCCCGCAGGGGGTTGTCGCACCCGGTGGTGGCGGTCGTCACCCATTCGGTGGTCAGTCTCGACGATCCGGCCTTCGAGAACCCGACCAAGCCGGTCGGTTCGTTCCTCGACGAAGCCAAGGCCACGAAGATGGCTGCGGCGCTGGGGTGGACGATCGCCGAGGACGCCGGGCGGGGCTGGCGCCGCACCGTCGCATCGCCGCGGCCGACGGCGATCCTGGAGACCGATCTGATTCGTAAGCTCCTCGACGACGGGGCGATCGTGGTCGCGGTCGGCGGTGGCGGCATCCCGGTGAGCGTCTCGGCCGACGGGACGCTCACCGGCGTGGAAGCTGTGGTGGACAAGGACATTGCCTCGGGTCTACTCGCCCACGACCTGGCCGCGGATCTGTTGATGATCCCGACCGGGGTGCCGCGCGTGGCGATCGGCTTCGGCACACCCGAGGAGAAGTGGCTCGACACCATCACCGTCGAACAAGCCCGGCAGTACATCGCCTCCGGCCAATTCGGCAAGGGGTCGATGGAACCAAAGGTCGAGGCCGTCGCCGACTTCGCCGCCACGACTCCCGGAGGCACCGGCATCATCGGGGCAGCCGAGGAGATCCCTGCGATCCTGGCCGGCACATCGGGCACCCGGATCGTCGGCGCAGCCGCAGCACCGCAGCCGGCGCGCAGCGGCTCGGGGGCCGTGCTGCTGGCGGTCAACGGCACCCTGATGCGCGGACTCAAACTCTCGCCCAACATGGCGGCCGCCGGTGCCACGTTCGTCCAGGAGACCACCACCGAACCGGTGTACCGGATCTGGACCATCAACGACGACCACCCCGCCATGATCCGGGTCACCGACGGGTCGGGAGTGGCCGTCGCGGTCGAGGTGTGGTCGGTACCCGCCGCCGGGCTGGCCGGAATCTTGTTGAACGAGCCACCCGGGTTGTCGATCGGCAAAGTCAACCTCGCTGACGGGTCGACGGTTCTCGGTGTGCTCGGCGAGCCTGCTCTGGTCGAGGGTCAGCGGGAGATCAGCCGGCACGGCGGCTGGCGCGCCTATATCGCCGCGGAGGGCATCTCGTCCTGATCTGTTCCTGGTTTGCTGAAGCCGGATGCGCGGACCGAACAGCGATGGAATCCAATTTGCTGGATGGAATTCTGCAGTAGCCAGTATCGGACGCACACGACGGTGTGATCGCCCAAAAACACTGTTAGCACAGGCTAAGTCGCGTTCAGCGTCGACCCGATTCCGGCCTCTGGTCGGGAACTAATGGCCGCCGAGGCCGTAAACTGTCGCGAGGGTCAGAATATTTAGTCTCGTTTGCAACAGGTTTTGGGGGGAACCAATGGCTGTTCGGTATGAGCTGCCCGCACCGAGCTTCGATGAGACGGCTGCGCCGTCCGCGGCGCGGATGCGCGGAGCGATCCGTCGACTTCGGTCAACCAAGAGCCGACTGTTCGTGCTGGAGAAACTGCTGCGGGCCGTGCTGCTCATGCCGCCCTACCTGGCCTACGTGATCCTGTTGGCTCCGCGGGTCCTCCTGCGCCGGCCGACGGTGGTGAGCGGCCGCGCGGACTTCGGTGCCCTGTTCACCTGCCGGCTACCCGACCTCGTCCAGACCTACATCTGGATGTTCGGCGAGTGGGAGCCGGATCTCACCCGGTTCATTGCCGGACGGCTGCGCGACGGTGACACGTTCGTCGACGTCGGTGCCAACGTCGGCTACTACTCGCTGCTGGCCGCCGAGTGCGTCGGCCCGAGCGGCACGGTGGTGGCGGTCGAGGCGTCGCCCGTGGTCGCCGCCGATCTGCGTCATCACGTGGCGATCAACCAGACTGAGAACCGGATCCGCGTCCTGAACAAAGCCGCCTCCGCCGAACCGGGCACCCTGACCATCTATGCGGGTCCGGCCCACAACGTGGGAATGACCACCACCGTGCAATCGCACGGTATGCATGCCGAGGCGGAAATCGAAGCGCTGCCGCTGAATTCGATGCTGTCGGCCGATGACATCGCGGCCACCCGGCTGATCAAGATCGACGTCGAGGGTGCCGAACCCGACGTGGTGGCCGGGATGGCGCCACTGATACCGGCGCTGCGCCCCGACGCCGAGGTCGTCATCGAATTGTCGCCGAAGTGGTGGGGCGACAAGACATTACGTCCGATCGACGTGCTTCGCCCGTTCCTCGACGCGGGATTTCACGTTTACAAGATGCGCAACAGCTACACGGTGTGGCGCTACCTGTGGCCCAACGACGTCAGCGACGCCGTTCGAGTCCGGCGTCCGTTGACCAAGCGGGTCGCGCGCCTGGACCTGGTGCTCTCGCGCGTCGATGCGGACAGCCTGCCGATCGACTCGCACCGCTTCGTGCGGCTGTTCGGCTGACGCCGAACCGGCTCAGCGCTTGAGCGGGCTGTAGAACACCAGGCCGTTGCCCTTGTTGTCGTAGACGACGGCGCGGCGTTCGTGGGCGTCGTCGTACGGGCCCTTGACGATGCCTCCGCCACTCTCCTCGACGGCCTTGGCCGCGGCGTCCACATCGGCGGTCTTGATCCCGACCACGACCTGCCCGGGGATGGGATGGTCGATCTCGGTGGCCAGGGCCAAGGTGACCGCACCGCCGTCGAGCGCGGCGAAATGCGTGCCGTCGCGGAACTTCACCGCCATCCCCAGGGTGTCGCTGTAGAAGGCGATGGACTCATCCAGGTCATCGGTCGACAGGATGATCATCTTGACTTCGTGGTCGCTCACTTCGTGCCTCCGGTGTGATGGGTGGATTCATCGTAGGCTCGTCGCGCAGGGCAATGAGGCCGGTGTCGGCGGCGCCCGCTAGCATCCCCACTCGTACCGTCCACGATCTGAGGCAGCCGCATGGGGGAACGCGAGTTCGCCATCGCTACCGCGGTACTGCGTGCCACCGGCTACCTGGAGGCCCTCAGGATCTTCTCCGGTCTGGCCTGCATCGGTCTGGGACTGCTCAGTGCTATCGAACAGTTCCACAGCATTCAGCCGCTGGGGCCGGACGGATCGGTGGCCCGGGCCATCCATCTGACACTGTTGGTATCGGCTCTGATCATCGGCGTGTGGTGGCTGGTTACGCCATGGCCTGGGTACCGGCGGGCCATCGCGTTCGCAATCTGGGGCGACGTCGCGCTGGCGGCGTCGGCCGCCACGCTCACCGCGCCCGAAGCGCGCCTGTCGGCCACCGTCTACATGTGCCTGATCGGCGTGTTCGTCGCCGTGCTGCTGGGGTATCGGCTGCTGATGGTTCATTGCGCCTTCGCGACAGCGACCATCGTGGCCTTCACCTGGGTCGGCGTCCGTTACGACGGTGCCCCGTTGGCGGAGCTGTCGCTGTACTTTCTGCCGGCCCTGACGACGGTGGTGGTCATGCCGGTGATCGCGGGGATGGTCGTCGAAGGCACTCGCCGCGGGCTGAGCGCCACCGCGCACGCAGCCAATCGGGATCCGTTGACCGGGCTGCTGAACCGGCGCGGGCTCTACGCCGAGACCGGTCTGATGCTCGCCCGGTGTCCGCGCGATGCGGTGATCGCGGTCGTCGTCATCGACCTCGATGGGTTCAAACAACTCAACGACGACCACGGACACGGTGTGGGGGACGCGACGTTGTGCGCGGTCGCCAACCAACTGACGGAGGCCATCCGGCCCAACGATCTTGTCGGCCGCTTCGGAGGCGACGAATTCGTGCTTGTCGCGGCACTTTCCGATGAGGTCGACCTCGACAGCTTTGTCGAGCGGGTGCGGGCGTTGACGCTACGAAACCATGTGGGGGTGGCGCTGGGGTCCAGCGTGGGCGTCACCTGGGAGCCCGGTGGCGCCGCCGACTTCGATTTTCCCGCCACCCTGCACCGCGCCGACGAGGCGATGTACAGCGCCAAGCGGGTCGGCGGCGGGACGGCCGTGGTTGTTGCGCCGCCGCATGCCGGGGATGCTCAGCCCGCGGTGTAGCGGCCCGTCTCGATCGCCTGATTCTGTCGTTATCGCTCCAGGATCAACAACGGAATCTCGCGCGGCGTATTGCGCTGATATCCCGCATATCCCTTGTAGGCCTTCACCACCTTTGGCCACAGCTCGGCGCGTTCCTCGGGGGTGGCCGTGCGCGCTCGCATCGGTGTCGTCGTGTTGTTCACCGTCACCTTCACGTCCGGGTTGGCGACGGCGTTCTTGTACCAGTCGGGATGGTCCTGATGCCCGCCCTTGGAGGCGACGACGACGATGCGCTTGTCGTCGTATATCGGGCTGGTCAACAAGTTCGCGTACGGCTTGCCCGATTTGCGGCCCACTGTGTGCAACTCGACGGGAAGCATTCCCATCACCGTGCGCGGGAACCGTCCGCCGGTCAGGGCCAGCACCAGGCGGTGACCGTTTTCGAGGAGCCAGGCGCCGGCCTCGGCGACGCGATCGGATTTCTGCATGGGACCACCTTGCGCTGCGGTGTGGAGCAGGGACAAGCGGCCCGTACCCTTTGACGGTGACTGAGATCGACCCGGACAAGCTCGCCACCTGTCTGCAGGTGCTCCAAGAGGTCCGGTCCCTACCACCCGAGCATCCTGACGCGGTGCGGGTCCGCCGCGCCACCGCGGGCATCTTCAAGTCGGTCAAGCTGGCCCGCCGGCACGCCAAACGGGACGCCGTGGCCGCCGCCGACCGAACCGTCGTCGCGGCCACAGCCACCGGGGCGCCCGGGCGGATCGACGACGAAACCCAGGGTCTGCCGCTGGTGTCCACGGCCGTCGGCGCCAGTGCCGGCACCCTGATCCGATCCCGGGCCTGCTACATCTGTAAGAACCACTACACCGTCGTCGACGCCTTCTACCATCAGCTCTGCCCGGACTGCGCGGCGCTGAACCGGGCCAAGCGCGACGCCCGCACCGACCTGACCGGCCGCACCGCGCTGCTCACCGGCGGTCGCGCCAAGATCGGCATGTACATCGCGCTTCGGCTGCTGCGCGATGGCGCGCACACCACGATCACCACGCGATTCCCCAACGACGCGGTCCGCCGGTTCGCAGCGATGGACGACAGCGCCGACTGGCTGCACCGGCTGCGCGTCGTTGGCATCGATCTGCGCGACCCAGCCCAGGTGCTCGCGCTGGCCGACGAGGTCGCCGGCCGGGGACCGCTGGACATCCTGATCAACAACGCCGCGCAGACGGTCCGCCGGCCGCCGGGCTCGTACAGCGCCCTGGTCGAAGCCGAGCGTGCGGCACCGCCGGAACTCGTGGACGTCATCACTTTCGACCACGTCAGCGATGCGCATCCACATGCGTTGGCTGGCAGCCTCGGCGAGCATCCGGACGCGCACGCCGTCACCGAACTGGCGCTGCAGGCCCGCAGTGCCTCACCGGAGCGGATCGCCGCCGGGACGGCCATCGACGCGGGGGGACTGCTGCCTGACACCAGCGCGGTGAACAGCTGGACGCAGCGTGTCCACGAAGTCGATGCGATGGAGTTGCTCGAGGTGCAGCTGTGCAATCAGACCGCGCCGTTCATTCTGGTGAGCCGGCTCCGCCCGGCCATGGCGGCCTCGCCGGCGCGACGCAAGTATGTGGTGAACGTGTCGGCGATGGAAGGCCAGTTCAGCCGGCGCTACAAGGGGCCGGGGCATCCACACACCAACATGGCCAAGGCCGCGCTGAACATGTTGACCCGCACCAGTTCTGGCGAAATGCTCGAGACCGATGGCATCCTGATGACCGCCGTGGACACCGGCTGGATCACCGATGAGCGGCCGCATCCCACCAAGGTGCGGTTGGCCGACGAGGGCTTCCACGCCCCGCTGGATCTGGTCGACGGCGCCGCGCGGGTGTACGACCCGATCGTGCGTGGCGAGGCCGGCGAGGATCTGTACGGCTGCTTCCTGAAGGACTACGCGCCGAGTAACTGGTAGCAAGTGTGTTTGTCGTGCATGGATTTCGGTGTTGCGGCCGAGGCGTGGCTGCTGGCCCGGAAACGCGGGCCTGGGTGCAGGAAACTAGCGACGAGGTGTTTCCCGACCTGACGTGGGACGAGATTAAAACATTGCGCCAAAAATTCGACGACACAATCGATTAGGCGCCTGCAGAGCCTCGCCGAGTAGCGGCTACCAGAGCTGGGAGGGCAATGGACGCACGGGCGTGGCACTCGTGCAAGCAGTGCTGCGCAACAAGGAACTGACACGCCGGTTCACGGTGTCGGTGTCGGCGGGCTCCTGGCCGACACCGATGCCTACGTCGCTGCGTTGACGAGTTTTGGCGACGGGGACGCCGCACTGCGGGCGGAGGAACTGAGATTCAAGTCCGCCAATGCGCACCGCTACCTCGAACCGCTCACCGAGGCGGGCATCCTCGTCGAGGTGACCAGCGGAGCCCGCAACCGAGTGTGGCGTTCTCCCGACGTACTCGCCACCCTCGATGCTTTCGCCGAACGCGCCGGCCAGCGAGGTTGATACGCGAGAATGCACCTCGGACATATCTGATCGGCAGGGGGTGTCGTGGTGCTGCTTCGGGTGATGCGACGGTTGCGCCCCCAGGCCTTGGCTTCGCCATGAGGACAGTTGTCGTGGGTCTGATTGGGGTATGCGGCGTGCTGGCCGCAGAGGCGTCTTCGCTGTTGATACCCGAACGGCATGCGATGTCCTGGTTTTCAGGTGTCGCGCTGGCTATGGCGCTCGTCGCAGTCCGATGGTCGCTGGGCCGTCGACCAGAATCCAGACCAGCAGACGGCGGCGCCGACGAGACCGGGACGACGATCAAACGATGGGTGGAGCGGACCGAGTCTGAGATCGCGTGGTCAGACTCCACTCGGGCGGACTGGGATCGCCGTCTTCGGCCCGCGCTGGCCCGGCAATTCGAAATCGCCACCAGGCAACCACGGAACAGAAACCCAGCAGCATTCGCGAACACAGGCCGCATCCTGTTCGGAGATGACCTGTGGCGCTGGGTCGATCCCGAGAACATTTCGCGCACCGGCGCCCAGGAACGCGGGCCAGGCCGGGAGGTGTTCGTACACATTATCGAGCGTCTGGAGCGCGTGTGACACTGCCGGTGAAGTCGACAGCAAACCTCTGCGAAGCGATTCTCGATGAGATCGGACGCGCCGTGGTGGGTAAGCGCGAGGCGCTGACGCAGATTCTGACCACCGTGCTCGCCCGGGGGCATGTGCTCATCGAGGACCTCCCGGGCTTGGGGAAGACGTTGATCGCCCGGTCGTTCGGCGCGACGTTGGGCTTGGATTTCACGCGCGTGCAGTTCACTCCGGATCTGCTGCCGGCCGATCTGCTCGGGTCGACCATCTACGACATGCAATCGGGGCGTTTCGAGTTCCGCCAAGGACCCGTTTTCACCAATCTGCTGCTGGCCGATGAGATCAATCGGACACCTCCTAAGGCGCAGGCAGCCCTGTTGGAGGCCATGGCCGAGCGGCAGGTCAGCATCGACCGAACCACGCATCCGCTGCCGGACCCGTTCATCGTGCTGGCGACCGAGAATCCCATCGAGTACGAGGGAACCTATCCGCTGCCGGAAGCTCAGTTGGACCGGTTCGCGATCCGCCTCGAACTGCATTACCTGTCTAGACCGGAAGAACGGTCGATGTTGCGCCGCCGCCTCGATCGCGGCTCTGCCGAACCACAGCTCCGCCAGGTCGTTGACCGGCATCAGCTTCTGGCCATGCAGGAATCCGTGGAGCAGATCGCCGTCGATGACGACGTGCTGGATTACGTGGTGTCGCTGGCCGACGCCACCCGCCATCACCCGCAGGTCGCAGTGGGGGCTAGTCCGCGTGCGGAACTCGACCTGGTCCAACTCGCCCGTGCTCACGCGCTGCTGCGTGGACGCGGGTATGTGATCGCCGAGGATGTCAAAGCCCTCGCTGTCTCAGCCATGGCTCATCGTGTCATTCTGCGTCCGGAGATGTGGGTGCGGCGGATCCAGGCCGGTGACGTTCTGGCCGAACTTCTGGAGAAAATGCCCGTCCTGCCCAATCGAGGTACGCCGTGAGCGAAGCTCGCGAAATCGCCGTCCAACCTGTTTGGCGCGCATCGTCATTGACACTTGCGATCGCCACCTGCTTGGCGGTGGTTCTCGCGGGAGCGGCGTTCAGCGCACGCTGGCAACTGATTACGCTCGCCGCGCCGCTTCTCGGCGTGTTGTGCTCGATCTACTTGGAGTCGGATAAGCCCACAGTCTCGGTTCGCAGCTCGGCAGCTCGACAATACTTCTTCGAATCCGAGCAAGCGCAGATAACCTTGACGTTGGCATCCGATGCTGTTGCTGCACTGACCATCTCGGCAACAGACGGAATGGGCGTCGAGATCCTCGACTGCACGCCGTCTCAGCGGAGAGTCGCGGTCTCGGCCCGGCGCTGGGGACGGTATGTGGTGTACGCCCACGTCGAGGTTGGGGCTGCCGGTGGGCTATTGCGCGGAGCGGCGATCGTGGAAGCCGCGGACTGCTGTGTGTTTCCGATTGCGCCTCCGCAAGATACCGGCCTGCCCATCACGGAACTGCCTGACCGCCTCGGCAGCCACCTCGTCCGCCGAAGCGGTCCTGGTGTCGAGTTCGCCGACATCCGCGCCTACGTGCCGGGCGACCAACTGCGCACGGTGAATTGGCCCGTTAGCGCCCGGCGCCGCACATTGCACGTGACTGAACGGCTCACTGACCGTGCCGCTGACGTGGTGGTGCTCATCGACAGCCATGCACAACCTCTCGGCCCCGCTGCAGAGGCCACCGACCGGATGGCGCGCGGCGCAGTCCAAGTGGCTCAAACCGCGTTACGGCACGGCGACCGCGCCGGTATCGTCGCCCTCGGCAATCGGAGAATCCAATGGCTCGGCGCCGATATGGGTAAGGCCCAGTTTTACCGGATCATCGACACCATTCTCGACGCGACGGGCCCCGGGCCCGACACTGGCACCAGCACACTGGTTCCCGCAGGGGCGGTCCCCGCTGGAGGGATCGTCATCGCGTTCTCCACGCTACTGGAGACCGATTTCGCCTTAGCGCTGATCGACCTGCGAAAGCGCGGGTACGCGGTCGTGGCCATTGACATGCTCGTCGGAACTCCCTTCACCGACGACCATGACCCGTTGGTCGACCGCCTGTGGGCGCTGCAACGATCGTTCATGCACCGCAATATGTCCACCGTCGGCGTGGACGTCGTGCCTTGGACACCGGAGTACACCCTCGATCAAGCCATGGCGCTGGTTCCACAACATCGACGGCCACGCCGAAGGTCACGATGAAGTACATCCACAGCAAGACGCGTCTGCTCTCGCTCCTGGTCGGGCTGATGATGGCAGCAACTGGGGGAATCCACACCACCGGAATTGCAACCATCGCCGCTCTACTCAGCGCTCTCGCTGTGGGCGTGGGTACTCGTGAGCGGCACGCTGCAACGCTTGCCGTTTTGCTCGCCGCCGCAGCGATCATGCTCAGCGATGTATCTGCCCTGCAAGCAGGACTGGTAGGGCTGTGCGGCGCCTGCTATCTGTTGCTGCGTCACACCGAGCGAGGACGCGTTGGCCGATCCCCGATCATTGCTGCCGTGTGCGCCAGCGTCGTTGCCGTGGCTATCGCATCATTACCGATCCATGTCCCGTGGCTGACGACCCTTGCCGCACCGATCATGTTTGTGGCCTACGTAGTGGCGGTCCGACCGTTCTTCCACGGAGCCGTCGCACGTTCGAAGAGGGACACGGATTTACGTAAGCTCCCGGTGGCCACCAGATGAGCCGTCCTGAAGTCGACCAGTAGCCATTAACTTCAGTTGTATGCGGCCAGGTTTATCGAGATCGCGCGTCGTTGGCGATTCAAATAGCCGGCTCAGTCACAGCTCAGGGTTCGGCCCTATCTTCGCAAGGTGTGCACCCGACGGGTTTGTTGGTCGCGGTTGTCGCACTGGCGGCAACCGTCGCGTTCATGGTCGGGGCGTGCTGTGGCATCCTCGTCAGGTAGAGACAATTGTGCCGCACTGATTACATTGTGCCACAACCGATTTACCTGCCTTGGCGAGGGGTTTGCAAGTCCGCGAGCCTTCGATCGGCGAAGAAGGTATCCGCCATAAGCCAGTTGGTTTTAGCGCCTCTGTGCGAATGCACTCTCGGATGGATGCTTTCACTCAATGGTCATCGTTGAGCGAGCAGAAAATCGCTGATTGGCTCAATAGGCAGGACGTCCTATGGATGAAGCTAGGTTGGGGGTGTGCAGTCGGTAGGAACGGTCCGGGAGTGGCATACAGATGAAGGGTGGGGTGTCGTCGATTGTCCCGACACCCCGGGGGGCTGCTGGGTCCACTTCAGCCACCTCTTTCACGAGGACATTGCCGCGCCCGGTTCCGGCGAACTCGTAGAGGTCTCCGGCGGCTTCCGTGAAGCGTTTGAGGGCGAGACCGTGGATTTCGACTGGCAACCGACTGCGTACCCCGGGAGTCAGGACGGCTACTCCTTCGTCGCCATCACCGTCTGGCCCCGCGGACGGACGGCACCGCACCGCACCATCCGCTACTACAAGGATGGAATCGACCGGTGACGTGAATTCTCCCTGTCGCCCGCCTTTCGGTCCCGGTGTTGAAGTCAGTCCCGCCTTCTCAGGGCCCACCAAGTTCCTTCTCCGAGCAAGACGAGGATGGCGGCGAGGAAGAAGGACCACATTGGAATGCCTTGGGAGGCAGGGGAAGCCGCCTCAGCGGGTGGGCCGGGCTTACCGGTTCCGGCAACGCTGAGGTGGAAGGGCCACGATCCGGACACGACGTGTCCGTCGGCGGAGGTCACCCGATAGTTGACGGTGTAGGTGCCGACCGGACCAAGGGGCAGCACTTCGAGGGAAATGACGGCCCCCTGTAGATGAGGTTGCCCGGTGGACCACAGATTCCCGTCGGGTCCGACGACCGTCATCGCCGCAAAGGTCGTCTGAAGGGGTTCGTTGAACGTCGCGCTTACCTGGGTAGGCCCGGTGGTCAGTACCGCGTCGACGGCGGGGTCGGTGGCGATGCGCACGGCGTGCGCTGAAGCTGCCGGCGCACTGGCGAGCGCAATGATCGCCAACGCCGCGAACACCGACGCCGCGGCCGATTTCATGATCGGCGCCGCGTCACCAAGGTGATGGCCACGCTTGCCGCGGCGATCAAGAGAGCGGACCCGGCCAGCCAACGTGAGGTGTTGTCCGAAGCAGGCGCCGCCGTGGGTGCCGCGGGCGCGGGGCTCGCTGACACGGTTGGAGACGGCTCGTTTGCGGCGTGCGGAGTTCCGCCTAGAGTCAGCGTCGGAACGGGGTGTTCGGGCTCGGCGCCGCCTGCGGGAGTGGGCTGATCCCAGCGCACGGCGGTGCCGTCGTTATAGGTCTGAGTGGTGGGGAAGCTGGCAGTAGCACCGGTTGGCAGCGTGGCCGCCACCCGGAACAGGGCGAACTGGTCGGGCGGAATGCCGGCGCCGGGCGCCGCAGTCCAGGTGATGGACTTGACGGTCCCTGCCGCCATATTGCGGTCTAGGCGAGCCGCCCAGCCAGGGATCTGTTCGACGCTTACCTCGGTCAGATCGGGGAGGGCGACGGTGACTTCAGTCGTCAACGCTCCTTTGTCGGACTCGTTGGGGACCTCAAAAGTCAGAATGGCGTCATCACCCGGGGTGGTGTGGTCGGCATCGACGTGAACGTGTGCCCACGCAGGTGCCGCGGCCGCTGCAGCGACGGCGCCCAGAGTGCAGGCGCACGCGACCACGTGCACTGCCCTGGCAGTGATGCTGTTGCTTCTCATATCGGTTGCGCTGGCCTTCCCTGGGTCAGTGGAGAGTTTCAGGTCCCGCATCAGTAGTCGGCCCAACCGAGCGCGGGGTTCCCTGTCAATCACCTGTGTGCTACCGCTTTGTGGTCGCCGTCGGATATGTTGCTGTCGTTCATTGCGAGCGGTTGCGGAAACCGGTGCTATTCCGGTGCGGTCGCGCCACTGTGTCCGTCGGAACTGAGAGATTTCTCGGAGCCCGCGGGAGCCAGACCCGGCCGCTCGCTATCAACCACGACAGGGCGCAGTTCCCTCGAAGGGGCGTTTGATGCCGGAAGCACTTCCCACCGCCAGCAGCACAGCGCTTCGACGGCGACTCGGCGCGTGGAGCAGACAGGATTGGTTGGAGGTCGGCGCTCTCGCTGCGGTGATCGGCGCCCTTCACGTTGTCGGTTTCGGCGCGCTGATCCTGTTCGTCGCGCCGAACCACTACCAGGTTGGCGCGGAAGTCTTCGGGGTCGGTCTGGGTGTCACCGCCTACACCTTCGGTCTGCGCCACGCGTTCGATGCCGATCACATCGCGGCCATCGACAACACCACCCGCAAACTGATGGCCGACGGCAGTAAGCCGAAATCGGTCGGGTTCTGGTTCGCCATGGGGCATTCGGCGATGGTGCTCGTGATGGCGGTGTTGGTGATCGCCGGAACCAAGGCCGTCAGTACGCTGCTTGATGCGGACTCGCCGGCGCGCCACGGCCTGGGCCTGGCTGGGACGCTGGCATCGGGTGGGTTTCTCTACCTGATCGCCGCCATCAATATCGTGGCGCTGATCGGTATCTGGCGGGTGTTCGTTGCGCTGCGCAATGGGACGTTCGATGAGCGCGAACTCGACGCCGCGCTGGGTAATCGTGGGTTCCTGGCACGGGTTCTCAGGCCGATCATGCAGCGCATCAAACGCCCGATCGGCATGTTTCCGGTCGGTCTGCTCTTCGGATTGGGTTTTGACACCGCGACCGAGGTTGCGCTGCTCGCCCTCGCAGGATCGGGGGCGGCTGCCGGTCTGCCCTGGTACGCCGTGCTGGTGTTGCCGGTGCTGTTCGCTGCCGGTATGAGTGTGATGGACACCGCCGATGGTCTGTTCATGACCGTGGCCTACGACTGGGCGTTCGCCAACCCGATTCGCAAGATCTATTACAACTTCACGATCACCGGGCTGTCGGTCGCGGTCGCGCTGCTGATCGGCACCATCGAGCTGGTATCGGTGCTACATGACGATCTCGGCCTGATTGACCCGGTGACCACTTGGGTCAGCTCCATCAACCTGAATAATGCCGGGTTCGCGATCGTCGGGCTGTTTGCGGCTACCTGGCTGTGCGCCGTCACCTACTGGAAGGTCGCCGGAGTCGAAAAGCGTTGGGAAATCAGTCCATCAGCCCGGTGATGATCGGATCGGGTTGGGCCGGTATCCGCCGATATAGCCAAGTGCCATGTTGAGGGCCAATTCGAGGGGGCGGACGCTGCGTGTGGTCTGCGCCATGAGCAGGCCGCCCTGCAGTGCGCTCATCATCGTCAGCGCCAGTTCGTCCGGGTCGGCTTCGACGATGAGTTCGCCGTTGTCGCGCATGATGGCGAAGCCGGTGGATAGATAGGACTGCCATTCGGCGAACGACCGCGCGAGCTCGATGCGCGCGGAGTCGGATCTGTCGGCGAGCTCGCTCACGAGGGAGCCGAGGGGGCAGCCGCCGATACCTTGTGTTGTGCGCGTCATAACGACGAGGTGATCGCACCAACGCTGCAGGCCGCTCCAGGATGTCACCTCACGTAGGCGCGGCTCCTGTGCGGCGATGACTCGCCCGAGCTGAGTCTTGATTACCTCGCTGATAAGGGCGTCTTTGTCGGCGAAGTAGTGATAGAGCTGCGACCTGCTGGTGTGACTGGCCGTCATCACCGCGTCGAGGCTCGTCCCTGCCACGCCGCGCTCTCGGACCAGAGATGTGGCTTCAGCCACGATGCGAGCCTTGGTGGCCGCTCCGCGGGCCGTCAGCCGCGGGGCGGAACGACGCTCGTTTGTCACCACGGCCGGACAGTAGCCGAATTGGAATTGTCAGTCCACTTTTCGCCCAGCATGATCCCAGTGTGGTCAACGCATCATCCGCGACGGAGTTCGACATCGCGCGATCCGTTCCCACCCGGTCAATCCGGTGAGAGGCAAAAACCACTGCCACATCACCGGTCTGAATTAGTAGCTAACACATTTGAGAGGGATTGTGACTCGCACCGAAGATGCCAGGATATTGAAATACAACTCGATGTTTCTCGGCCTGTTCATGTTCATGTTCGGTTTCTTGAAATACTTCGAGCCTTTTCGCACCATGTTCGACGTGCAGATCACCGAAAGTGGCCTGCCCCGACTCAGCATCCCCCTGGGCAAAGTCGGCGAAATGGCCATCGGCTTTGGCTTGTTGTTGCCGGCGTGGTTCAGCCACAAGATCCCAAACCTCTACCGCCCAATCGTGTTTGTCGCGTCAGCCGGGCTCGTGGTCAACATGGGAATTGCGACCTACGTGCACTTACAACCCAATGTCCCAGCCAACGTCCTGCCCCTCGGGATCAAAACCCCGTACATCCCGCTGTTCGTCATGTTCTTGGCGGTCGTGAATCTCTATCAAGCCTATCGAGGCCACAGCCGCCGGCTCGAAGGGCATACCGAGACCACGCAACCGCAATCGGCTTCGTCATGACGGTGTGATCGCGCTCGATTCACTCCGATGAGTTCGCGGTCGGACATGCCACTCAGCTGTCAACGAAACACGATGAAAGGACCTCTATGTCGCGCCTCGAGAATGGCCAACGGTTCCCCCCTCTGGACGTCCCCGCCGTGGGGGGCGGCACGATCAGCCTGCCTGGCGACCTCGCCGGCTCTTACGGCGTCATCCTGATCTATCGCGGGTCCTGGTGCCCTTACTGCAACGCACAACTCGGCTCGTTCTCGCGCGCACTTGACACCCTCAACGAGCTCAATGTCAAAGTCGTCGCCCTCTCTGTCGACGACGAGGACACCTCCACGGAACTCGTCGCCAAGCGCAAGCTGCATTTCCCGGTCGGATACGGTGCTGACGTCGACCAGGTCGCCGCCGCGATAGGTGCCTACGTCAACGATGATCCGCACTATCTGCAGTCGACCGGCGTCATCCTCGCACCGGACGAGACGGTGTGTCTGGCTGTGTATTCGAGCGGGGCAATCGGACGGCTCGTCCCCGAAGACGTAGCCGGCTTCGTCAAATATGTGTCCGCACATCCGGACACACGGTGAGCGACTTCGTTTAGCGCTGCGTGCTAAGCCATGCGATCGGCTTGGGACGCAACTCTTTCGGCGGTGGCGGACGAACGTGCCAACCCGGTGAAGCCCGGCGCGGGCCCTCTTGCCCCTGACCGGGCGGCGACCCTGAAATGATGGCGCGATGATGAATCCCCTGCGTGGAATGCAGTTTCGTCTACGACCTCCGTCAGGCGACGACCGCGGGGCGGGACATACGCGAACAGGTTTCCGAGGTTGCCGCGATGTTGGTCGCGGAGGACGTTGACCTACGGTCACGCACACAGCCCGAAGTGTGGTCACCGCTTGAGTACGGATGCGGCGGTTTCAATCCGTGGAAGAAAACTCGCGGGTCTCTATTGGTGTGGTGGGGTGCCCGCGAGAGGTGGCTCGATGGTTCCCCGGGGAGTCGTCCTGGGTTGTAGCCGCCGGGCCACCGCTGTGTGTTCCTTTGGCCGCCGGACCCTTCGCGTGTCCTCTGGCGCGGTCTTACCTATTCCCGCGACTTGTGGCTGTCGCTGCGGGGGCTTTCTTCTGCGTGGGGGTGTGTGCGGCTGTCGCTGGGGCGGCTGTTGTGTTGCCGGTGGGTGTCGCCGCCGCGGTCGGAGCGGAGTTCTTGGGTTTGACCGCTGCCGCCCCGCCGACCCTTGTTCCGATGGCGATGCCTGGGCCTGCCTTAGTGACGGATTGACCAGTCTCTCCGATCGCTCCTGCGATCGCGAACGGACCCGGTTGCGCTGATACAACGTTGCCGCTGCCGAACGCGTTGAACGCCAAACTGCCTGTGGCCACGGTTGCTTTGTTGTCACCGGCAAGAACAGTGTTGTCGGTTCCCAGCACGTTCACGGCGGTATTGAAGTAACCACTCGCTATAACGTAAGGGTTGGATTTACTCGCGGGGCCGAACAGGTTGACGGCGATGTCGGCAATACCGGTGGCCTCTACCACATCGAGATTCGGGCTGGCGGGGGTGATATTGATGGCGATATTCAGGCCGAGCTGGCCCGACCCACCAGGTAGTGCGTGGGACCCAGCAGTTAGGGCATAGGCATTTTGGCCTAGTGCCGCGGTGATTCCGAACAAGCCGTCAGTATTCGCCACCGCACCGTCGCCGACCGCCGTCGCGAAGGTAAAGGCGTCGTCAGTGAAGGCTCTAGCTCCGGTGCCGACCGCGAACGCGCTGCCGAACAATCCGTCGGCGTGCGCTTGCGCTCCGGTGCCGATCGCGATCGCGATCGTGGTCAGGGTGCTGGTGCAGTCGGCGGTGTTACCGATGCCGAAGAACGACGCGCAGTTGGCGTTGGCGGTGGGGGCACCGGTTAGTGTTCCGGCGGCCAGCGCACCGGACACCAACGCCCCGAGCAACACGCCACCCTTTACCCGAATCTGATCGACCATGGTTTCTCCCGACCACTGGTGGGTATCTGAATCGGAAGCTACTCCGGTATCGCGAGGTCCAAGGTTTTTCGGCGGATTATTCACGCACTAGTAAGTGGGTGTGCTGCGGTGTCGGGGCCGCCTTTCAGTGCTACACCCAGACCGGGTGAGAGGCGAACGCACAACACCCCCGGGCACCCAAATGGTGACCGGGGGAAGGACAGTAGCCTGTCAAGCAGATGGGGACTGCCCCCAGTTTGGTTGACTCCTTGATGTGCCCCGGCGGCCGAACCCACGCCCGCACCCCGGTGCTCATGCTCATCGAGGACCTCAACGTCAGAATCATCAACGCCGCTACCGGAGAGCTCATCCGCGAACTGACCATCGACACCACCAGGGACTACCAACCACGCGGAGTCCCACCCGGCCCCAAACCGAAAAGCTGTGAACCTAATGCAGGTTCACAACTATTCCGATGTCCTGAGACATCACACAGCGCCCCCGGCAGTGTGCTGGTTCAGGACATCGGCGACAGATGTCTCGCGACATAGGCGACACATGTCCCAGGTCATCGGCGACACCGCGACCGGGCGTGATGCTCGGCCATGCCGCAACCGCTTCGAAAGCCCGTCTGGTCATCACCGCGTTATTCGTCGACTGCCAGAGTCCCGCTGAAGTGTCCGCCCGGTACGGCGTGCACCGCGCCTGGGTCTACAAACTCAAAGCCCGCTACGAAGCCGAGGGCCAGGCTGCGCTCGAGCCCCGTTCACGGCGGCCCAAGACCTCTCCGGGCGCTGTAGCACCCGACGTTGTCGAGCTGATCGTGCGACTGCGCAACGAGCTGGCCGCTGCCGGCTTAGACGCCGGCCCTGACACCATCGCCTGGCACCTGCACCACCACCACGGCCACCACGTGTCGCGCTCGACGATCAGCCGACATTTGCGCGCAGCCGGGCTTATCACCCCTGAGCCCAAGAAGCGCCCGAAGTCCTCCTACATCCGGTTGCAGGCCTCGATGCCCAACGAAACCTGGCAATCGGATTTCACTCACTACCGACTCACTCGCCCCGACGGGCGAGCTGGCGCCGATGTCGAGATCATCAGCTGGCTCGACGACTGCACCCGCTATGCCCTGCACGTGAGCGTCCATACCCGGGTGACCACGCCGGTCGTTGTCACCACCTTCCGCAAAGCCATTGCCCAACACGGGATTCCTGCCTCCACGCTCACCGACAACGGGATGGTCTACACCGTCAGACTCTCCGGCGGCCACGGTGGCCGCAACAACTTCGAAGCAGAGCTGCGCCGCCACCACGTCGTTCAGAAGAACTCCCGCCCCAGCCACCCCACAACATGCGGCAAGGCCGAACGATTCCAGCAGACGATGAAGAAATGGCTGCGCGCCCAACCCGCCCAGCCCTCCACGATCGCCGAACTCCAAGCCCTCATCGACCGCTTCCTCGACGAATACAACCACCGCCGACCACACCGATCCCTGCCCCACCGGGCCACCCCAGCCACGCTCTACGACTCGATGCCCACAGCGCTGCCGGGCCCGCTCACCAACCCCACAACCCACGACCGAATCCGACACGACATCATCGACAAGGCCGGATCAGTGACACTGCGCCACAACAGCCGCCTGCACCACATCGGCATCGGACGAACCCACGCAGGAACCTGCGTCATCGTGCTCATCCACGACCTCCAGATCCGAGTCGTCAACGCCGCCACCGGAGACCTCCTCCGCGCATTAATCCTCGACCCCACCCGCGACTACCAACCCACCGGCGCACCCAAAGGACCCACCCGAAAACCCCCAAATAAACAACAGCCGAACCTACATTCGTAGGTCCGGCTGTCGCCGATGTCCTGAGACATCACACAGCGCCC